>JAAXZE010000050.1 GCA_012720075.1 Clostridia bacterium | reverse complement strand
TCTAATGGCTTCATGGGCATTTTGGATATTCTCTTTATTTTTGAAGGTTCTTGGTTTTTCCGGTAAATATTTAGGGCCAAATTTTTCGGCAATGTATTCTCGGGCTTCTTTTTGTGCACTTTCGGCAATGCGGGTAGAATCGGTCCTCATATAAGTAATTAAACCGACCGATCCTTCTTTTCCAATGTCGATGCCTTCATATAGTTGTTGGGCAATACGCATGGTTTTTTTGGCAGTAAAATTAAGTTTTCGATAGGCCTCCTGTTGTAAGCTGCTGGTAATAAAGGGGGCTGCCGGTCCCCGATTTTTTATTTGTTTTTTAACCTGCTGGATTAAAAAGTCTTTATTTTTTAAATCTCTTAACACTTCATCCATTTGCTCTTGAGATTTAATTTCCAGCTTCTGATTGTCCTTTTTAGTTAATTTGGCTTCAATAACAGCCTTATTTGCCGTCCTGAGTTTGGCAATTAGGGACCAATATTCTTCGGGAATGAAATTATTTATTTCCTCTTCTCTTTCACAAATCAGCCTGACAGCAACAGATTGAACTCTACCTGCGCTCAAACCTTTTTTAATTTTACGCCATAACAGGGGGCTTAATTTATAACCAACCAACCGATCCAATACCCTTCGGGCTTGTTGGGAATCAACTTTCAAAATATCAATGGGGCTAGGATTTTTAACGGCTTCTTTAATAGCATCTTTTGTAATTTCGTTAAAACGAATTCGGCATTTTTCGTTTTGGTCTATTTTTAAAGTTTGCATTAAATGCCAAGCTATTGCTTCCCCTTCCCGGTCCGGGTCAGGTGCCAATAAAATTTTTGAGGCTTTACTGGCTGCAGTTTTTAATTCTTGAAGTATTTCCCCTTTACCACGAATTGTAATATATTTAACTTCAAAATCATTTTCTATATCAACACCAAATTGACTTTTAGGCAGATCTCTGATATGCCCCAAAGAAGCTTTTACTTGGTAATTACTTCCTAAAAACTTTCCTATGGTTTTTGCTTTAGCAGGTGATTCTACAATTACTAAAGTTTTTCCCACAATTAATCACCCCAGTTCAGACTAATATATTTTCTTCCTGCTACTTCTTTAATATATCCTTTTATTTCCAGTAAACTTAAGGCGGTTAAAACTTCTTGAGGACTCAGCTTGGTTTCCATAATAATATCTTCAAGGCTTTTGGGCTCCCAGCTCAAAGTAAAAAATATTTTCTTTTCCAGTGTATCCAAACGGTTATTTTTCAGAGGTTTTTCTCTAAATAAAGTAAGTTGACCGTATTCTTCCAGAATATCATCAATGGAATCAACTAATTTGGCCCCATCTTTAATTAAACCATGGGAACCTTTATAAAAGCTGCTATCAACGGGACCGGGCACGGCAAAAACATCTTTGCCTTGCTCTAAGGCAAATTCCGCCGTTATTAATGAACCGCTTTTTTCACCGGCCTCAATAACTAGAATACCATCAGCCAAGCCGCTTATTATTCGATTGCGCAAGGGAAAATAAAATTTTTGGGGGTTCGTTCCCATTGGAAACTCGGAGATTACTCCACTATGGCCCGCATTTATTATTTGTTCATATAATTCCAGGTTTTCTCTTGGATATACAACATCAATACCGCTGCCTAAAACTGCAATGGTACCGCCTTTTCCTTCCAAGGCTCCTTTGTGACCGCAAGTATCTATGCCCCGAGCCAGCCCGCTAATAATTTGGACCCCGTTAATACTCAATTCTCTGGCAAATTGCAAAGCGATTTTTTTGCCGTAAGGAGAAGCCTTTCGAGAGCCAACGATAGCTATTCGCAATGAAGTATCAGGCAATTTACCCCGGAGGTAAATAATTGGCGGGGGGCTGTAAATGTTTTTTAGACTCTGAGGATAATGGGGATCCAAAATACTAATTATTTTCACCTTTAATTTAGTCAATTTTGAAACTTCGTTTTCAATATTTATCCTGCTTTTTTCCGAATAAAAAAGTTCTGCCATTTCCTGGGAAATACCTAAAAAATCCTTTTGGAGAACGTTTGGAGAAATATTCCAAAATTCCCGGCCGGACATTTTGCTCATCAAAGTCAGCAGTATTTTATTCCCTCTTATCCCCCAAATTTTATGAATTAAAGACCAGTATATTATATCTTCCATCTTATTTAAAACCCCATCCTAAGTATGACAATGAAAACAATATTTTTCTTAATATTTCAGGTCCGGCATTTTATTTATCAAATCTATTAAAGGAGTAAAATCTTGACGCTGGGTATAAATTGGCAAAAATAAATCGCCATAAATTTCCAAACGTTGTTTTAGATTAAATATGGTAAAATCATTCATATCAATACCATTTTCGATTTCCTGCCAGGTCAAAGGTGTGGAAACACGGGCCCCGGGAACCGGTCGGATACTGTAGACTGAAGCCATGGTTTTCCCATATCCGTTTTGCAGATAATCCAAATAAACTTTTCCTTTTCTTTTAGTCTTTGTCCTTTCTGTTGTGATTAAATGGGAAAAAGTCTTTTCCATTTGGGTACACAATATTTTTAAAGTCCTTTTTATCATCGTATAAGGAAATTGAGGTTTTATAGGTATATAAATATGTAATCCTTCAGAACCGGAAGTTTTTGGAAAGCAATTAATATTAACCAAGGCAAAAAACTTTTTTATAATCATTGCAACTTCCAAGGTGTGTTTAAATTGGGCCGGTGGCTCGGGGTCCAGGTCAAAAACGATTATATCGGG
This sequence comes from Clostridia bacterium, assembly GCA_012720075.1. Classification (GTDB taxonomy): domain Bacteria; phylum Bacillota; class Peptococcia; order Peptococcales; family BICA1-8; genus JAAXZE01. Next base: position 29,671 of record JAAXZE010000050.1, on the reverse strand, counting down.
TTTGGATAAGTTAGGCACCTGACTTAACCAGTGGTGTAGTTCAATACATCCCAGGTTGACCAGCCAAATCAGGGTTGCCGCATCATTGCATAAGATCATTTTACGGTTATCAATCAATATGGTCTTAATCCATTCTGGTGTATGGCCGGGACACTGTTTTTGGTAAAAAGCTTCTCCCCATATTCCATCAGGATATCTTTTCATGACAAAAGGCCGGTTATGCAAGTGGGGTAAAATGTAATCGGCCATTTCTAAATAATATTTTATTAAATCACCTTTGGAAATATTTTCTTTGGGCCAGAAAATTTTGTCTAAATTACTTAAACTTATTTTGTGGTCGCCAATTTTTACCAACATGAATATGTCCTCTAAAAATACATTCTACCGTCATTATTGCCAAATGTATAGAAAAAATTAAAAAAAATGAACCTATTAAGGTTCTTTTTTTTCATTGGCGCATTCCAAACATAACACTAAATTACTACCATCGACCATATCACAATCTTTGCATTCTTTTTTTAGCTCAACCACGCCAAAATTAACATACTTTTCTGAAAAGTCTTCTATCTCTTTTTTGCATTTACTGCATCTAAATTTCATAGACACCTCCGCTTTTATTTTTTATTTTTATCTTATGCCTTCAAATTATAAATAAAACCTTTCTTCAATATCCAAAATTTTGCATTGCAAACCTTTTTCTTCCAGTTTTTTCTGAAAAACTTGAGGATCCTGTTTAATCAAGTCAAAAGTATTATAATGCATAGGGATAACGGTTTTGGCTTTTAAAAATTGAGCGGCAATAACTGCATCATCAATTCCCATTGTAAAGTTATCTCCAATGGGAAGTAATGCCACGTCTATCTGATAAATTCGCCCTAATAATTCCATATCACCGAATAAAGCAGTATCTCCGGCATGGTATATAACCTTATCTTCCATAAAAACCAAAAACCCACAAGGATTGCCTGTATAAGTTATTTCTCCGTTTTCAATTACTGCCGAACCATGCCAGGCAGGAGTTAATTTTACTTTTCCAAAATCAAAATGGTAGGAACCGCCAATATGCATGGCATGCACTTTTGCCCCTTTTGACTGACAATACTTTGCCAGTTCATTAGGAGCAATTATCATGGCTCCGGTACGCTCAGCGATTTGCAGGGCATCACCTAAATGGTCACCGTGACCATGGGTCACTAAAACAGCATCGGCTTCTACTTGTTCCCAGTTAATCTTAGCTAAAGGATTTCCCTTAATAAAAGGATCGATTATTATCCTTTTGTCCTTACTTGCCAATGAAAAACAGGCATGACCGTGAAAGCCAATTTCCATTATTATCTTCCGCCCTCCCGTTATTTAATTATAGCCTCAATTTTCTATAATTATAAAACAGGAGAATAGTTTCGTCAAATATTACCAATTATGTATAAGAAATTCATCAATCAACTTTATTTTTTTTCTCAATGGTTGCTTCCAAGGTTTCTTTCCACTCCTTGAATACCCTTTGCTTTCTGTTTTTCCTTTCTTTTCGGATAAATTCTTCCAGAAAATACAACTGGTTTGTTTCTAACTGTCTTATTTGATTTTTTATTTCCTCAAGCTGTTCATCCTCATAAATCAGCTTTATTAACACGGCTTTCCGCCCCTTTTTGAAATTTTTATCTATGTACGGTCAAAAAATACTAACAATTTATATTCTATTTGAATCTTCAAAAGCCTTCCGGGAATTAAAGGGTTAGCTGTTAATTAATTCAATCCCAAACTGGTTTATCCAGAGCCCGGTATTGAATGGCTTCTGCTATATGGTTAATTGAAATTCTATCTTCTTCGGCTAAATCCGCTATTGTTCTGGCAACTTTTAAAACCCTGTCATGGGTTCTGGCACTAAAACCTAAGCGGTTAAAAGCATCCTGCAACAGTTTTTTGCTTTCTTTTTCCAAAACGCAATATTTTTTTATATCTTGGCTTTTCATTTCCGAATTGGTTAGAATCCCTTTATTTTTAAACCTTTCCAATTGGATTTGTCTGGCTTTTTCAACCCTCTTTCTGATGGTAAGGCTCTCTTCTTCCAGATAATCGGACTGAAGATCTTTAAATTCCACCCTGGGAATTTCCAGCTGGATGTCTATCCGGTCTAACAATGGCCCTGAAATCTTATTGCGGTATTTCTGGATCTGATGGGGAGTACAGGTGCATTCTTTGACCGTATCGCCAAAAAAACCGCAAGGACAGGGATTCATAGCACAAACTAATAAAAATTTTGCCGGATAGGTTAATTGGGCCGACACCCTGGAAACCGTTACTTTTCCTTCTTCCAAGGGCTGCCTTAATGCTTCTAAAACATCCTTTTGAAATTCAGGAAGCTCATCCAAAAATAAAACACCATACAAACTGAGACTGATCTCACCGGGATTGGGGACCCTTCCGCCTCCGATAATGCTGGCTTGGGAAGCATTGTGATGGGGAGCCCGGAAAGGCCTCCGGTTGATAACCGGTTGTTGGGGCGGCAATAAACCACAAATACTATAAATCTTAGTAATTTCCAGACATTCTTGAAAAGTCAAGGAAGGCATTATGCCGGGCAAACATCGGGATAAAAGGGTTTTCCCCGAACCGGGCGGACCAACCATCAGCACATTATGGTTGCCGGCAGCCGCCATCTCCAAAGCCCTTTTAGCCCCGGCTTGTCCTTTAACATATTTAAAATCATAGTCCAAGGAAAGCTCCTCATGAATTAATTCATTCAAATCCGGGTTTTCCACAGGTGCATATACTTCGGGATTTTTTAAAAAATTTACCGCTTCTTTAAGGGTTTCAAAGGCATAAGTAGGGGCTCCCCCAATTGCCCCCTCTTTTACGTTTTCCCATGGGACAAGAAGTTTAGTTTTCTCATTAGCTAAAAATAAACTGATAGGCAAGATACCGTTTACCTTGCGGAGTTTTCCGTCTAAGCCCAACTCCCCAACAGCAACTATTTCAGTTATTTTTTCGGCATCAATTTGATTGGTTGCAGCCAAAATTGCCAAAGCAATAGGCAAATCAAAACTAGGTCCTTCTTTTTTAATATGGGCCGGTGCTAAATTTACAACTATTTTTCTGGGAGGAAAATCAAAGCCCGAATTTTTGATGGCGGCCCTTACCCTTTCTTTGCTTTCTTTTACCGCAGTATCGGGAAGACCGACAATATTCCAATCCGGCAGCCCACCGGCGGCATCGACTTCGATCTCTATTTCACGAACCGTAAGTCCTATTAAAGCGCAACTCTTAACTTTTGCCAGCATTATATCCTCCATAAGGGCTTTTTTATATAAATAAATTTTTACAAATTTTCATTTTTTCCTTCTTTTCAACACTTTTTATTCTTTTTGGGAGGAGCTGGAATCAAAACAGGCTGATTTTGTAATAACAAAAAAGTCAATAACAGCACTGTTTTTTCCTCAATGCAGGTATAGGGAAAGGAATTAGCCCATGCTCGCCGGATGATTTGATTATTTTCTACAATTTTGGAATACTCCAGTTCACAATAAGGTCGCTGGTTAAAATAATGATAACTTCCTCCACTTAGCGGGCAAAACTCAGGAAAGAAAGGGCGGTCATTATTTTCATTGACATTTGCGATATCTGTACCGTTATGATAGCTGTAATTCCTAGTCCAGCTTGATAGTAAAGGCAAAGGTTTGTTTCCATTAAATTTTACCGAGGTAAAACAGGCAAAGGGAATATTCACGGTACAGTGCCGTAGATTTTGGGGCAAAGATTTATAATCAAAGGTTCTCGCTGTGGTATAAATAATACTTTTTCGAATAACCCCTTTAATGAACAAAGTTTTTGTATTTTGTAAAAGAACACACTTTTTTATCATTACTTTATTATCTATTTTTAATATTTTTAATACTATTTCCGGTAAATTTATAAAAAAAGTCCGGCTGATTTGGGCAGCAAACCTAGAAAGAATTACAGGAATTATTGTAACGACCTTCTCCTTAATAATATCGGGGTTAATGGGCAAATTCCTGCAACCGCTTGCAAATTTAATAGGCCGAATGATTACCTGGTCACCAGATTTCTCCATTTCTAACTTCGGCCGCTGGTCAATATTAATATCTATTTCTTCCTGGTTGTCCTTTGATAAAGCATAAATATTTGGATAACTTAAAATTTTTTGCTGTTTTTCTTGGATTTTAGGGATTCCGGGATGGGAATAAGGCCAATATACCGCCATTGGTATTTCACCCCTTTCCTTCAAAGAAAAACCATCTAGTGATAATAAATTATATGAAAAACGGCTTTTAATGGTTACTTTACTGGAGGAAAATAAAAAACCGCTTTATTTATTACCCTGATTTAACCAAACTTCAGAAAAATTTTTTCTAGTCAAAGACTATTTTACAACCAGCGAACTCCTTTTTTAATAAGCTAGTAGTAGCTAGATATTTTTCAGCTAGCAAATAAAAGATCACCAATAGAAAGGATGGTTGGAATATGAGTTTCGAAAACACCATAGAAAACCGTAAATCTCCTTGTGTCAATGTAGATCCTGTTATAAGCGGGAGTCAACCTGAATGCCCTAATACTCCGGTCCCGTTAACTCCGCTGGTAACAGGAGCCGTTGCCAAAATACCCGTAGTTTTGGCTGAATTAACAGTCCAAATAAATATGGACTCCATCATTAAACTTCCGGAACCTGCATATGAAATTAAAAATATTAAAAAGCGGGTTAAACTTACCCAGTGCTTATTATTACAGGATACCAACGTTCTTTTCATCAGGGGTTTCGTCCGCAAAAACATTGACTATACAACCCGCACTTGCTCTAATGAAGAAGGTTTTTGCGGAGATATCCGCCATTGCACCATTGATGTTCCCTTTAACTGCACTACACCCGTTGACTTTAACGGGACACCTCCTTTAGTACCGCCGTTAAATTCCAGCGAGGAATTCCAGTACTTCAATGTTGAAGACGATTTAGGACCTGACTTTGCCGACAAAGATGCCTTGTTATCCGGAGACTTTTCAGAATTTAATCAAATTAGCACCGAATTCTTCACAGAACGTCCTTACTGCGAATTAGTATCCAGTAGAATCGTAGAATTCGACGAATTTATCGGACGTAAGAAACCGGATCATAAAATCGAAATTCCCTTTGAAGAAAGATTTTTCACTGAAATAGAAGAAAAAATGGTTGTTTTTCTGACTCTCAAATTATTACAGAAACGTCAAGTGGCTATTCCCCCGGCAGCCCCTTTAAGACATGATAAATAACATAATACAAAAGGGTTGAGTGTTTAAATACTCAACCCTTTAAATCCTGTTCATTGGAGGATGAGAAAAATGGCTTTAGTGTGGCCTAAAGTTAAAGTTACTAAAATCGATGGAGAAAATAAGGAAAAATTCAGTTTGGAAAATAAGGAAGACAATATAGCAGAGGAAGAAAAAAACAGGAAAAAAGAAATATCAGAAAGACCTGTATATAATAAAGAAATCAAAGAACCAGTTGAGACCGGAAAAAAAACAAAACTTTTGAAACCTATCTATGCCAAACTGTACAGATCATATATTAAAAACTTACTAAAATAAAAGAATAAAAGGGGAATAACTTGTTATCCCCCTAATTTTTTTATTTCCATACTTCTTCATCATTAGTAATAAGTTTGACTCCGCCTTTTTCCAAATACTGAATAGCTTCCGAAAATTTATCCACCCGAAAAATTACCAGGGCTTTTTTGGGTTTTGAACCCATAAAAGCATAGGAATACTCGATATTGATATTTCCTTTTTCCAATATTTCCAAAACCTTATCCAGCCCTCCCGGAGTATCTTCCATTTCTACCGCAATTACGTCACTAATCTTGACGGCGAAATTTCTTTCCTTTAATATTTGGGTCGCTTTATCGGGATCATCCACAATTAATCGTAAAATACCAAAATCAGTTGTATCGGCTAAGGTTAAGGCCCTGATATTAATAGCATAGCTGGCTAAAATGGAAGTAACAGCTCTTAAACGGCCGGGTACATTTTCTAAAAAAACCGATAATTGCCTCATAACCATATTTTTTCCTCCTTATATTTTTCTTTTATCAATGACTCTTTGGGCTTTACCCTCACTTCTTGCTATCTTTTTGGGTTCAACTAATTTTACCTTGCATGATATTCCTAGAACACTTTCAATTTCATTGCGAATTTTATTGGTCAAACTTTCTAATTTTTTCACTTCATCAAAAGCGGTTTTTTCCGAAACCTCCACCTGTACTTCAAGTCGATCCAGCAAACCTTCCCGATCAACTATTAGTTGATAATGGGGCTCAACCTCTTCAATATTCAATAGAACGTGTTCAATTTGGGACGGGAAAACGTTTACTCCTCTAATTATAATCATATCATCGGTTCTTCCCTCTATGCGGCCGATTCTCACACTTGTCCGCCCGCATTCACATTTTTCGGCAATGATACGGGAAATATCACCGGTGCGATAACGAATAATGGGAAGAGCCTCTTTGGTTGAAGAAGTAAATACTAATTCTCCTAATTCACCGGGGGGAAGCACCTCTCCTGTGTCAGGATTAATTACTTCTACGATAAAATGGTCTTCCATAACATGCAAACCATTTTGATATTTACATTCAACAGCCACTCCCGGTCCTATTATTTCACTTAATCCATAAATATCGATAGCCATAAGACCCAATTTTTCTTGAATTTCTTTGCGCATGTTTTCCGACCACGGCTCTGCTCCAAAAATACCTGCCCGTAATTGAAGATCTTCCGGTCCTAACCCCATTTCTTTAATAACCTCTGCAATATACAAAGCATAGGAAGGCGTGCAAGTTAAAATTGTACTTCCATAATCTTTCATTATCATAACTTGACGTTTAGTATTGCCTCCGGAAATAGGAATTATGGAAGCCCCGATTCTTTCAGCTCCATAGTGCACACCCAAACCTCCGGTAAATAAACCGTATCCATACGCATTTTGTATTACATCCTCTTTTTTAACCCCGGCACTGGCTAAAGCCCTAGCCATAAGCTCCGACCAGGTATTAATATCGTTTCGGGTATAGCCAACTACCGTGGGCTTGCCTGTTGTTCCCGATGAAGAATGAATTCTAACGACTTCACTAAGAGAGACAGCAAACATTCCGTAAGGATAGTTATCTCTTAAATCCTGTTTGCGGGTAAAAGGGAATTTTTGTAAATCATCCAGTGATTTGAGATCATGAGGCTCTAAGCCATTTTCCTGCATAACCTTTCTGTAATGGGGGACATTGTGAAATGCTCTCTCGACGGTTTGTTTCAAGCGTTCCAACTGCAAGGCTTTTAATTCTTCCCGTGGCATACACTCGCATTTCTCATTCCAATACATTTAACCATCCTCCTTAAAAAATATTAAGTATAAAATTTAAAATGAATACTTTTTTGTTTTATAATAAAAAAACCTTTCATCCTCAAGGGACGAAAGGTATATTTCGCGGTACCACCCAAATTGACTGTTAAAAACAGCCCACTCTTTCAGGTACGGGATTAATTAATAACTAATCCGATACCCTATCCTTTTAACGGCGGAAACCCGTTTAGACCTACTAAAATTTCAGCCTAACTGCTAAGGAGGGAACTTCAACTATCCATGTTTTAGAAATGCTTCCAGTCAGCGGCATTTCCTCCCTGGAAAACTGGGCATAGTCTACTTTTCTCCTTCATGGCATTATCCATTTTAAATTATTAATTATATTAACATCAAAAAAGCTTAATTGTCAATAAATTAAGTTTTTTAAACATTAAATTTTTTACTTTCCGTTAACACTTGCTGTTCTGTATTTTCTTCTTTGAAGAAATCTTTAGGAAAGATTTGTCCGTTATTTTCACCGCTCAAAGGAGCCCTTGGCGCATCAACTATGGTAATACTGTTATAAATAATCTCTCTGGTCTTCGAAAAAGAAAAAAACTCAATTCTTTCACGGATTTCTACCCGTGGTATATATAAAGAGGTTTCGTGGGGATGATCATATTTATATTTTTTTTCTAAAAGCATCTGTAAAGGTCCTATTTCTATCTGAGCTTTATCCTTATTTTTTAACAACTTATTTTTTAAATAAATAATAACCTTTTTCATAGTAGTTTTCATCCAATTTTTTCTTTCTAATATTATATATGTCTAAAAAATTAAAACCTCCATTATAAAATGAAGGTTTGGTAAAAAAGTCTTTAGCCACCCCGTTTTACACCCAATTTTTTCAATTAAAATAGATTACGATTGACCTAAATATGCTTTTTTCACCTCTTGATTATTGAGGAGCTCTTTTCCGGTTCCTTCCAAGACTATGGATCCGGTTTCCAAAACATAACCATAATCAGCAATTTGTAAAGCAGCGGAAGCGTTTTGTTCAATTAGCAGTATTGTCATTCCTTCATTATGAATCTGCTGAATTATCTTGAAAACATCCTGTACAATTAAAGGAGCCAGACCCAGGGAAGGTTCATCCATCATTAACAGTCTGGGCCTTGACATTAAAGCCCGTCCAATGGCCAGCATTTGTTGTTCACCACCGGAAAGGGTACCGGCTAACTGGTCCTTTCTTTCCTTTAATCGCGGGAACAATTCATACACTCTATTAATATCTTTATTGATTTCCGATTTATCTGTGCGGAGATATGCCCCTAGTTTTAGGTTTTCTAAAACCGTTAAATCAGGGAAGACATGTCTGCCTTCTGGTACCAGGGTAACCCCTCGTTTAACAATTTCCGTGGTTTTCAGCGATGTTATATCTTCACCCTCAAAAACAATTGTACCATCCGTTTTTGGAACCAAGCCGCAAATAGACCTCAAGGTGGTACTCTTCCCCGCCCCGTTTGCTCCAATCAGAGTTATTATTTTATTTTTAGGCACCTCCAGGGAAATACCCCTTAATGCATGAATTCCTCCATAATGAACATGTAAATTATTTATTTTAAGCAATAGTCTCAACTCCCAAATAAGCATCAATTACCTTTTGATTGTTTTGAATTTCTTTCGGTGTTCCTTCAGCAATGGTTATTCCGTAATCTAAAACCAGTATCCTTTCACAAACGCCCATAATCACAGGCATGTGATGTTCGATCATAAAAATGGTCAAATCGAATTTTTCTTTAATTTGGTTTATTAAATTCATTAATTCAATTGATTCTTGCGGATTCATACCTGCCGCAGGTTCGTCCAAGAGAAGCAATTTGGGTTGGGTAGCCAGCGCTCTGGCAATTTCTAACCGTCTTTGCAAACCATAAGGCAAAGATGAAGATTTTTCATTTTTAAATTTTTCTAAACCTAATTCTTTTAACAGTTCCAGGGATTTTTCACGCATTTCCCTTTCTTCTCTTTGGTAAGCCGGAAATTTAAAGGCGGCCGTTAAAAAATTGGATTTAACGTTTAAATGATTGGCAATAAGAACGTTTTCCAAAACCGATAAGTTTTTAAAAAGCCTAATATTCTGAAAGGTTCTGGCTATGCCCAGTTTGGTTATTTGGTCCGGGCGGGATCTGGTAATATCTATTTCCTTGGAAACAATTTGACCGTTAACATTTTCCGATATATAAAATACAATCTGACCTTTAGTCGGTATATACTCTCCCGTTATTACATTAAAACAAGTAGTCTTGCCAGCACCGTTTGGCCCGATCAAACCAACAATTTCCCCTTTATTTAGCCGGAGATTAAAGTTGGAGACGGCTGTTAAGCCACCAAACTGCATCGTCATATCTTTTACCTCTAATAATAACGTCATCTATTAACCTCCTTTGCAGCAAAAGGTTTACCAAACAGTCTTCTAAGTTTAGACCAAGTTAATTCCTCATTACCCATAATGCCTTTGGGGTAAAACAATACAACGATCAGCAAAAGGATGGCAAAAACAACCATTCTTAACCCCGGCAGTTCCGGCAAACCAAGAAATCCTTGATCCAGGAAACGGAGAGCTTCCATTAAAACCGTTACGACAATGGCGGAAATTGTGGCTCCCGAGGTGCTTCCCATTCCACCGATAACTACAATCAAAAGAATATTATAAGTCAGGGTAAATCTGAACATTAAAGGATCAATGGTGCCTATAAGACTTGCCAGTAACGCTCCTCCGATACCGGCAAAAAAGGAACTAATGACCATGGCCATAACCTTATGTTTAAATAGGGAAACTCCCATGGCTTGGGCAGCTTTTTCATCTTCCCGGATAGCTTTAAAAGCACGACCGTAACTAGAATCAATCAAAAGCAAATGAAATACTACAGTAATAATAGCGGCCACCCAGATCCACCACATTAAACTGTTATCCATTTTAATAAAAAAGAAGTTATCCGGTTTAGGTATCCCTTTCAATCCCAAAGAGCCGTTAGTAATACTTTGAGTATTGGTAAAAATTATCCGGATAATTTCACCAAAACCTAAGGTGGCAATGGCTAGGTAATCTCCCCTTAGCCTTAGTGCAGGAGCTCCTACCAAAAAACCGGTCAAAGCAGCCAGTAAACCTGCAATTATCATTGCCGGGAAAAAACCTAACTGTAATGTATCCAAAGGCGAAATCAAAGGTTTTAGGAAAAAATTCATTTGTTTAAGATCCGAATCCATTATCAATAACGAGTAAGTATACGCACCAACAGCAATAAAACCGGCATGTCCTAAAGTTAATTGACCGGTAAAACCATTAATTAAATTCATGCTAACCGCAAAAATTATATATACACCGGAAAGATTTAATATTCTTAGACTAAAAGAGTCTAAAGTCCTTTGTGCAATAATTAGGCAGATTATTACTGCTAAAATAATTAATAAAGAGGTAATAGTTTTTTTCTTCATAGCTCACACCTTTTCTGCAATTTTTTCGCCCATTATACCAGTTGGTTTTACGAGTAGTATGATAATCAATAAAATAAATGAAAAAGCATCGCGATAACCGGAAAGATCAGGGAAAAAGGCCACCAGGAGAATTTCTCCTAAACCTAACAAAAAACCGCCTACTACAGCACCGGTGACATTTCCGATTCCACCGACAACCGCTGCGATAAAACATTTTAATCCGGGCATTAGTCCCATTGTCGGTATCAATTGCGGAAACTTGAGACTCCACATAATTCCGCCAACAGCTGCTAAGGCTGAACCAACCCCGAAGGTCAATGAAATAATTCTATTCACATCAATACCCATTAAACTTGAAGTATCATAATCTTTGGCAACAGCCCTCATTGCCATACCGGCCTTAGTAAAATTGATTAAATATACCAGTAAAATTAACAAAATAACGGTAATTACGGGAATAAAAAATGTAACCCCTACTATGTTTACTCCCCCAAAGTTATAAACTTTGGCAAAAATCTCCGGCACTTGAAAGGCTTTCGGCCTGCCGCCGAACAATACTATACCGAGATTTTGCAGTAGAAAAGAAACACCGATGGCGGAAATCAGAATGGTAATTCTCGGTGAGTTACGCAGTGGTTTATATGCAGCCTTCTCTGTGATTATTCCTAAGGTCATCGACAACAAAACGGCTATAAAAAAGGATAAATACCAGGGCAAGGCAAAAATTCCAACCCCATAGAAGGCTATATAGGCCGCAACCATTATTAGGTCACCATGGGCAAAATTGATCAATCTCAAAATCCCGTAAACCATTGTGTACCCTATGGCAATTAGGGCATATAGGCTTCCCAGTGATATTCCGTTTGTCAAATGTTGTAAAAATAGCTCTAAAGTCATCCAAGTCCCCTCTATTCGGAATTTTTTACTTATGAATTTTTTTAGAGGAGTGAAGTTTCTCCTCCACTCCTCTAAAACTAACAAACTATCCAATTATTCTTATGGTTCTATAGTTGTCTGATAAACAAATTTGCCGTCTTGAACTTTTTTCAGTACAGCGCTTTTTACTGCGTCGCCGTTTTCATCCAGAGTAATTATCCCAGCTGCTCCTACAAAATCTTTGGTTTTTGCGATTTCGTCTCTAACTTTTACCGGGTCTGCGGAACCGGCTTTTTCAATAGCAGCCCTTATAACTAAATAAGCGTCATAGCCAAGAGCAGCAACAGAACTGGGTTCTTGATTATATTTCTTTCTGTACTCGTTTAAGAATTTTTCAGATTCTTCGGTTATAGGAACTTCAGAAGTAAAGAAAGTTGAAAATACAGCGCCTTCTACCGCTTTACCACCAATTTCTAAAAATTCCGGTGCTTCCCAAGTATCTCCACCACAGATAGGAATATTTACACCCTGTTCTCTGGCTTGCTTGATAATTAAAGCGGATTCGGTAAAGTTACCCGGAGCAAAAATAACATCCGGTTTTGCTTGGGCAGCTGTTTGAATCTGAGCGGAAAACTCTTGGTCACCGGTTTGATAGTCAACATTGGCAACAATGCAGTTAGGATCACCGGTTAACTCAGTGAAAGTATCGGTAAAGAACTTAGCTAAGCCAACGGCATAGTCATTGGAAACTTCTTTAATTATAGCCGCTTTTCTGGCTCCTAATTCATTATAGACATAATTGGCCATTACTCGGCCTTGGAACGGGTCTATGAAACATACCCGGAAATAAAAATCATTACCTAAAGTTACCAATGGATTTGTAGCGGAAGCTGCAACGACAGGGATTTGGTTATCTTTGGCAATTGGACCAGCAGCCATTGAAAAAGAACTTCCCCAGCTACCGATAATGGCAACTACTTTTTCTTTTTCTATCAATCTGGTTACGGCGTTGGCCGCTTCAACTTTGTCTGATTTGTTATCGGCTATGACAAGTTTAATTTTCTTGCCCAATACTTCAGGATAAAGTTCATTGGCTAATTGAATTCCTTCAACTTCCATGGCACCGCCGGCAGCATTGGCTCCGGTCATTGGTTCAAAAACACCGATTTTAATAACATCTTCTTCTGTTCCAGTTGCTTCGTTTTGTTGTTCCTGTTTTCCGCCTCCAGCGCTCTGGTTGTTTCCGCCACAACCAGAAACAGTTAGAGTTATAATTAAAAATGCAATTAATAATAGCCAAGCAATGCGTTTTTTAAACATTTTCATTACCCCCTAAAAAAATTAAATCCAAAATAAACTTATTACTGTCTTTAAGATATCTTGGAGCTCTTTCAACCCCCCTTACCCCTATAGTGTCCTCCACAAGAGGATTAATATCTACATACAGTAGACTAACATGTTTTAATAACCAAAGCAATAGTTTTTTCTCAAATATAGGAGAAATTTATGGCAAAACAGAATAATATTTAATTACTGGTTTTTTCTAACTAATAAACATTTTTTATCTTTCAAAAAAAAGCCGACATTTCACATGTCGGCTTTATTCAAATATAAATTTTAATTTTAAACTTTTTCTTGGGCCCATCGCCATCCTATTTCTAAGGCCTTGATATTTATTTCTTCGGTTCCTTTCGGTATCCGGTTTAGAACGGCTTCTTTTAATGCCTCAAAGGAAACTACTTTTGTTAGACCAACTAATGCCGAAACGGCAATAATATTGGCTACAAAAGTTTTTCCAATTTCCTCTTTGGCCAATTTAGTGATAGGTATTTTTATTACCTTGGCTTTTTCATTAACAAAATTTTCGATAAAACTGGAATCAACTATAATCGTTCCGCCCTCTTTAATTTCCGACCCGTATTTTTGAGCCGCTTCAGGGGACATGGCTAATAAAACATCAGGAATTACGACTTTAGGATAATTTATCTTTTTGGTATCAATAATTACCTCGGCTTTGCTGGCTCCACCCCTTGCTTCCGGTCCATAGCTTTGAGATTGAACAACTTCTTTTCCTTCAATGACAGCTGCTTCCGCTAAAATGATTCCGGCTGTAATAAGCCCCTGTCCTCCGGTTCCGCTCAATCTAAATTCCCATCGTTTCATTATTTACCCTCCTTTTGGACCCGGGCAATTAATTTATCGTACTCTTCAGTAAATTCACGATATGGTTTATAATGAAGAGTACCTATTAGGAACTTGCCTTCCAGTTTTTCCGGCGGCAGTTTTTGAGCTGTAACAACATTCACCGCATTATCTTTTAAGTGTTTGATCATATCTGCTGCAGAGCCCATTTTATTCCGCCGGCCATAAGAAGTAGGACACATGCTTAGAGCTTCAATCAAGGAAAAACCTTTATTTTTGATACCTTCTTTAATGGAATTAACCAATAACTTATCATGAAATGCCGTTCCCCTAGCCACAAAGGATGCTCCTGCAGCAATGGCTAATGCTGCTACATCAAAATTATTTTCGGGATTGCCATAAGGAGATGTTGCGGCCATTTTGCCCGTCGGAGTCAGGGGTGAATACTGCCCTCCGGTCATGCCATAGATATTGTTATTAAAGAGGATTACAGTTAAGTCAATATTTCTCCGGGCTGCATGAATAAAATGGTTTCCGCCGATTGCCGTTGCATCACCGTCACCGGTAATAACAAAAACATTTAATTCAGGATTGGCCAGTTTAACGCCAGTGGCAAAGGCCAAGGCACGGCCATGAAGGGTATGGAGGGTATCAAAATTCATATACCCGGGAGCACGGGACGAACAGCCTATTCCGGATACAATTACCGTTTTATCCAAATCTATGCCGGATTCATTAATAGCCTCAGCGATAGCTCTGGTTATTATTCCATGTCCACAACCTGGACACCAAATATGGGGAAGTTTCTCCATTCTAAACAAGTGCTGCAAATCGGGACGCATTATAACACCTCCCTGACTTTGGCCATAACTTCATTGGGAGACAAGGGCAAACTATTTACTTTATATAATCCGGAAACCGGAGCCTTATCCTTACATACCCTTTCTACTTCCAATGACAGTTGACCATAGTTCATTTCCGGAACAATAATATGTTTAACATTTTCCAACTTGGAACGCAAAGCTTTTTCCGGGAAAGGCCAGATGGTAATTGGCCTGAACAAGCCCACCTTGATGCCTTCAGTCCTTAAGTTTTCTACCGCCTCTACAGCCGATCGCGCTGTACTTCCATAAGCAACAATTAATATTTCGGCATCATCGGTTTCGATATCTTCCCAGAGAAGAATTTCATCTTCATATTTTTCAATTTTATTCATTAATCTTTTTAGTTGGGCATCTATTATTTCTGGCTTCCCTGTAGGAAATCCCGTTTCATCATGCATTAAACCGGTCACATGCCATTTATAGCCTGTTCCGAAATCTGCCATGGCCGGGATTAAGGTTTTATCTATTTTGTAAGGGAGATAATCTACAGGCGGGCAATCCGGCCTTTTGCGGTCAATTATTTCTAGCTCACTAATATCGGGAAACTCGACTTTTTCCCGCATATGACCGATTATTTCATCTAAAAGCACATAGACCGGTGTCCGGTATTTTTCAGCATAATTAACAGCGGTAACCGTTAATGTAAAGCATTCATAAACACTGGAGGGACATAAGGCTATTATTGGATGATCTCCATGGGTACCCCAACGGGCTTGCATAATGTCACCCTGAGCCGTTGAAGTAGGTCCACCTGTACTGGGTCCTAATCTTTGAACATTGACTATCACACAGGGAATTTCAGCCAGCGCGGCATAGCCGATAGCCTCTTGCTTCAATGAAATGCCGGGCCCACTGGAAGCGGTCAATACTTTTTTGCCCGTTAAAGCAGCGCCTAAGATACAAGTCATACCGCCAATTTCATCTTCCATCTGGATAAATTTTCCGCCTAATTTGGGCAATTCCTCAGACATTATTTCCGCAATTTCTGTAGAGGGAGTAATAGGATATCCGGCAAAAAAACGCACTCCAGCTGCCAGTGCCCCCTCGGCGCAGGCACGGTTTCCCTGGACTAATCTGGCTTTTCTCTTTTTCATTTTTTCTCCCTCCTAACAAAAATCGCATAATCAGGACAATGGGATTCACAAATTCCACATCTGGAACACAGATCAGGCGCAGATAATACCACCTTCCCCCTAATGTCTCCCGTAATCGCTTTTTTGGGACATAAAGAGTAGCAGATACCACAGCCTTTACAACTCTTCTGATCAATGTCCAGTGGTTTATCAGCCAAGTCCTCCACCTCCACTTTTATTAAATTAATCAAAATTTCTATTTATAACTCAAAAATCCTTTCATTAAAATTGGAAGCCTGCACATTTTTTCGGCAGGCTTTAAATTGATTTAAACTGGCTGTACACCGGCTTTATTTCTAACACGGCGTTTCTGCAATAAGTAGATGGTACTTAAAACAATTAAACCAAATAAATCGGTGTAAATACCAGGTTTAACCAAAGTGATACCGCCTATAAACAGAAGAATCCTCTCATACCACTTATCATTTGTTACAAAATAACCCGTAGTCGAAGCTCCAATACACATCATTCCAATAATTGCCGTAGTTACTGCTAACAATAAATTGACAATAAACATAAAGGTTGAGGCTCCTTCGGGTCTTACAAGTATTAATATTGGTGATAACGCAAAAATATATGGTACCAAATATGCTGCAAAACCTAATTTAAAGGCTTCAACGCCGGTTTTTAGAGGATCGGATTGGGCAATACCTGAACCGGCAAAAGCGGCTAAGCAGACAGGAGGTGTTATATCAGCTACAATGCCAAAATAAAATACGAACAGATGGGCAGCCAGTGGTTCTACACCTAAATGTACTAAAGCAGGAGCTGATACTGTTGCTTGAATGATATAGTTGGCAGTAGTTGGAACCCCCATTCCCAAAATTAGTGAGCAAAACATTGTAAATAACATGGTCAAGTAGATATTTCCTCCGGCTAATGCCACGATTCCGCCGGCCATCTTCATTCCCAAGCCTGTTAAGGTAATAATACCTACGATTATTCCTGCAGTAGCACAGGCTGCTACAACAGGCAAAGCAGACCTGGCACCTTCTGCCAGTCCTTCAATAATATCTTTTGGAGATAATCGAGTTTCCTTTAAGATCATCGAAGCCAATAAACATAAGATAATGGCTACCAATGCTGCCATCATGGCTGTATAGCCTTTTACCAATAGATAGACAATACCAACAATTGGTGTAGCTAAAAACCATTTTTTCTTAAGCAGTACTTTCCAGTTAGGCAAATTTTCTTTAGGTATGCCATGCAAACCGGATTTCAATGCCTCTAAATGAACGGTAATAAAAATTCCGGTAAAATAAAGCAAGGCAGGAATGGCTGCAGCTAAAGCTATTTTGACATAAGGAACATTTAAAAATTCTACCATGACAAAGGCTGCCGCTCCCATGACAGGAGGCATTAATTGACCGCCGGTTGAAGCCGTTGCTTCAACTGCTCCGGCAAACTCCTTGCGATAACCTACGCTTTTCATAAGAGGAATAGTAACAGAACCGGTTCCGACCGTATTGGCAACGGAACTGCCCGATACCGTTCCCTGACAGGCGCTGGCAATTACAGCGGCTTTTGCCGGACCGCCTACCGCACCCCCTGTTAGCCCTATAGCAATATCAGTTAACCAATCACCAATACCGGTTTTTTTCAAAAAAGTAGCAAATAACAGAAATAGAAATATAAAGGTTGAAGATACCTGGATAGGTATTCCCAATATTCCTTCCGTACCAATCCATTGAAACACGGCGATCCTTTTTATACTGAGACCGGGATGGGCCATAAAAGACGGAAAATACTTTCCAAAATACGCATATAGCAAAAAGAATGTCGCCAAAGATACAATAACCGGTCCTGCCAATCTTCGGGTAGCTTCTAAAATCAGTAATACTGCGATAATTCCTACAACCATATCCAGATCGGTATATAATCCGGCACGCCAAACCAATTCCTTATAAAAAATAACGTGATATGCGGCCACAGCAAACCCTAAAAAGGAAAATAAATAATCATACCATGGAATCTTATTGCTTTTTGTTCCCCTCTTGGCAGGATAAAGCAAGAATATTAAAACCAGAGCAACACCTACATGGGGGGCCCTTTGCAAAGTTGAAGGAAATACCCCGAAGGCTGCGGTATATAATTGCATGAGTGACCAAAGGACAGAAACAATAAAAATAAATTTAGCAACGGAACCATCCAACCTACGAAAGGCAAATTCTCTGTCGTATTTGGCAAGTATTTCTTCTGATGTTTGTTCATCTAAAACTTCGTTTAACTTTAAATCTACTGCTTCTTTCGGTTTTTCTGCCATATTTCAACCTCCTCAATTAAGAACTTGGCCATTTTTTTATTGGTAAAACCTATTTGCACATATCCTCCCGGTCGGTATACGTTCTTTAAAGGCGTTTTAATTCCATTATAAACTAAAGTATGATCGGCAACAACGGCGCCAATAGTCACAGGAACCCTTTCAAAAACAAGATCATACCCCATCACCGTATACTTCCCGTCAGCAATTATCCAATATTGATTAAATTCAGGGTGGGCAGGTAAATTGGGACCAAATTCGTCAAACTCCATTTTTACCATGGAAATTTTACCTGGAGCTTCAAGCTGGTAGGTTTCTATTACAGGTCGCAGTGTCACAGAGTGAGTCCATTGAATATCAAAACAATCGCCGACCTTTGCCGGTTGTTGATAGATCAGTTCATCAGTTTCTCCAATTCTTACCTCCAGCACATTAACCGGAAATAAAAAAAGAAAAAATAGTATTAGTATGATTAAAAATAATAAGGCATATTTTTCTTTCATTAACAGGAAGGCCGAGTGCTAGGTAGTCCTCGGCCTTCACCCCCTATTTAATTAATTAGTCTATAGGTTTAATTGAATCAGGAACATTAACACCTTTTTCTACAAAGTATTTATAAGCTCCTTTGTGTAATGGTGTTGTTATGCCATCAATTGCAGTTTCCAATCTTCCGGCAGCCATTTCATCAGCCAACCATTGAGCAGCAGCATGAGCTGCGGCAGTATCGGCAGTCTGTTCATACCATACTTTTGTTAGATCATATACCAAATCTTCGGGCAGGTCAGGACGAACATATAATGCTGCTACACAGTTTACTGTCTTTTTATCTTCGGCATTTCCATAAGTGCCGGCTGGAATTATATATTGACTAAAGAATGGATGTTTTTCCTTTAATTTTTCAAATATTTCATCGGAAATTTCAATTATTTCAATTTCTCTGGAGGTCATAATATCCTGAATGGCTGCAGCCGGAACTGCCAAAACGTTAAAGGCGGCATCTAATTGACCGTCTTTCATCTTGCTGGACGCATCACCAAATGCGTCATAGGAAGCTTTAACATCATCAAAGGTCAATCCTGCTTCTGTGAAAACGGCTTCTGTTAACACAACAGTACCGCTACCAACAGGACCTACGGCTACCCTCTTGCCTTTAACATCTTCCAGTTTTACTATACCACTGCTTTTCAATGCTACACCTTGATAAACTTCAGGATAGATAACACCTATGGCACGGAAATTTTTAGCGGGCTCTTTAAAAGAACCTTTTCCGTTCCATGCGTCATCAGCGATATTATTCATTGCCATACCTAATTCTACTTCACCGGCATTTACTCTGTTTATACTTTCCACAGAGGCGCCTCCGGGCTGGCTGGTAACCTGAACATTATCCAAAAATTTATTCCAGGTGTTGGCCATTGCTCCTCCTAAAGCAAAATAGGTACCTCCGGTAGAACCGGTAATGATATTAATTTGTTTCTTTTCTACTTTTGGTTGTTCTTGAGCTTGTTGTCCACCGGTCTTGTCTTGTCCTCCGCAACCCATTAACAAAATACTAAGACCAAACAGTAAAACCAATAGTAAAGCTAGTTTTCTCTTCATTGTATACCCCCTTATATTTAATATTTTTTAATTGGTAATATAAAATATATTACCAAAAGCAAACAAAATATTCAATAAAAACAAATTACAGAAAATTCATTAAGGAGTTGCAGGTTGTCTGTCTCTATCCCTAAAATAAAATTTTCTGCTTGTTTAAAATTAAAAATCAAATTCGGCGTCCTTATTAGGATATTCTATGATTTCTCCTTCCCAAGTTCTGATAGTAATCTTATCTCTTCCCTGGGAAATTAAATATTCAGGCAACATCGGAGTTTTACCTTTACCACCGGGAGCATTGATAATAAAGGTCGGTATTGCCAACCCTGATGTATATCCCCGTAGATGTTCCATTATTTCTATACCAATATCGACACTGGTTCTAAAGTGGGTTGTTCCAATAACTCCTTTGGCATGGAAAATATAATAGGGCCTTACTCTTATTTTAAGCAGTTCTTGACATAATTTTTTCATTACAAAAGGATCATCATTGATCTTGCGCAAAAGAACGGCTTGATTTCCCAAAGGCACACCGGCATTAGCCAGCATTTCACAGGCTTTTTTAGATTCTTCCGTTACTTCCAGCGGATTATTAAAATGGGTATTTACATATACCGGATGGTGCTTTTTAAGCATTTCGCAAAACTCAGGAGTTATCCTTTGGGGTAGAGTAACTAACATTCTGGAACCCAGCCGTTTATATTCAATATGAGGTATCTTATCAAGTTCGCTAAGGATCCAATCTATAAATTCATCGGACAGAGTAAAGGGATCTCCCCCGGTAATTAATACATCTCTAATTTCCGGTTGGTTTCTGATATAATCAAGAGCTTCTTGAATCTCTTCTTTTGCTCTTGGAACATCGACTTCACCGATGTTTCTTCTTCTTTGACAGTGTCTGCAATACATGGCGCATTGGTTGGTAACGTTAATGATCAATCTATCGGGATATCTACGGGTAATGCAAGGGGCAGGATTAGTGAATTCCTCAGCCATTGGATCGGCACAACCGATGCCATCTGCTAGTTCCAGCCCAGTTGGAATTGATTGCAAATAAATAGGATCATTATAATGATCGCCTTCCGGGTCAATTAAAGAAAGATAATAAGGAGATACAGCCCACCTGAATTTTTTACCTACATTATCAATATCTTCTTTCTGTTTATCAGTTAATTTAATGAATTTGGCCAAAGTTTCAGAATCGGAGATTCTGTTTCTTATTTGCCAATGCCAATCATTCCAATCTTCATCAGTAGCCCCTAAAATTTCTTTGATTTTTTCCTGCCGCGCCTTAATTTCAGCCTGTAGTTTTAATCCTGTCATAATTTTTTCACTGGCTTCCAAATAAGGTGCAATACGACTCCTCAAAACCTCTGCCCGCTCCAAAGATATTTCTCGGGAGCTTTTATTTGTTGTACTCATTTTAAGATTACCTCCTAAATCTAATTAGAAAATCTTAACAAATTCAACAAATAACCGGATAAACATCCCCCCCTTTTTCAAATTATTTGAAAATATATTCAACATTTAAATTTTCCAAAAATTGAAACTACTTAATCATTTTCACATCTCAGTTCTTGTTTTCTTTTTTAGCCAAATTTAAATAATGATTTGAAACTATGGTTTTTACCTTTTCTTTCAAAGATTCGTTTGGTACACCTATATAGGTAAACCATTGACCTTTTTGCCAGGCATAACCCGAGTATTTATTATCCTGATTAAATTCTACTACTTGATTTTGAGAATATTCCTGTAATCCATAAACACTAAGCCAATTGGACCAAAATTCAGAAATTTCCGCCGGAGATTGAAATTTGACTATTCTGATTTTGATGGGTGTATCAGGATAACGATACTCCAATTCATACCCAACGGTATTTTCAGAAAATCTTATGCCGTCTAATACCTTAATATCCTTTTTGGAAAGTTTATTGATATCCAGCTTCTTTAAATCTATTTTTGTAGCATCATCCAGCGAAATATTGTCAGGTGGAACAATAATTTCACTCGCCTGTTCTTTGCAACCGGTAGTTAATAATACTAAAAGAATTATAATAAATGCCAAAAGTTTGCAACGCATTAGTTCACCAACTTTGACTTATTCTAAGTATTTTTACTTCTACACTTTTGCTGGTATTCCTGCTGGTTTGAATAAAAAATTTATTAATCATTTATTTTTTTTACATAACATAATCTTACATAATTTAATTATTGACAATAACAAAATCATATTGTAATATTATCTTTGCTATATAGGGGTGTAGCTCAATTGGTAGAGTAGTGGACTCCAAATCCATTGGTTGCGGGTTCAAGTCCTGCCGCCCCTGCCAAGTCTCCATTGGGGAGACTTTTTTTTGTCTAAATAAGAAAAGGGCACAAGCCCTTTTCTTATTTTTCTTCTTCAGTTTTCCTGCTATTAATTATCTCTTCGGCAATTCTTTGTGGTACATCTTCATAGTGGGAAAGTTCCATTTTAAAACTGCCCCGGGCTTGAGTAATGGATTTTAAATCTATGGCATAGCGATACATCTCAGCCAAAGGAACCTGGGCTTTAATTAATTGCAACTTGCCTTTTGGCTCCATACCCAAAATCCTACCCCGTTTACTATTTAAATCACCCATTATGTCTCCCATAAATTGTTCAGGCACCAGGATTTCTACATTCATTATAGGCTCTAATAATACAGGAGAAGCTTTTTCCATACCCTTCTTAAAGGCCAATGAACCCGCAATTTTAAATGATAATTCATTGGAATCTACCGGGTGATAGGAACCGTCGACCAGGGTAACTTTAACATTGGTAACAGGATATCCGGCCAGAACACCCTCTTGCATGGCTTCTCTTACGCCTTTTTCTACAGCCGGGAAATAGTTTTTAGGTACCGCTCCGCCAAATATTGTTTCATGGAATTCAAAATCTTTATCAGGTAACGGTTCTAATGTTAACCAAACATCACCGTATTGACCGGCACCGCCTGATTGTTTTTTATGTTTTCCTTGTATTTTTACAGTACTTCGAATAGTTTCCCGATAAGGTACTTTGGGAGTTCGCATTTCTACTTCAACACCGAATTTAGCTTTCATCCTTTCGATAACGATTTCTAAATGCAAATCACCCATACCTTTTAAAATTGTTTCCTTGGTTTCAAGATTCTTTTCTACTTTTAATGTAGGATCTTCTTCTAACAGTCTGGCTAACGCATTGCTAACTTTATCTTCATCCCCTCTGGATTTGGGACTGATAGCAACATACAGGGTTGGTTCCGGAAATTCAATGCCTTCTAATATTACGGGTTTTGATTTGAGACATAGAGTATGTCCGGTTAATGTTTCTTGGAGCTTAGCAACGGCAACAATATCACCGGCAGAAACTTCCGATAAACTTTCCTGGGTTTTCCCCCGGACCATTAAAAAATGACCGACTTTTTCTTCTTTTTCTACATTGGCGTTATAAATGCCGTCAGTGGATTTAAAGGTACCGGTAAAAACTCTTAAGAAACTAAGTTTGCCTACATATGGGTCAGCTAATGTTTTAAATACCAAAGCTGACGGCGCTTCACTCAATAAATCTTTATCGGATAAATCTTTAGGAGAAGGAAGAAAATCCACTATGGCATTGAGCAAATTGGGAATACCGATATTATTAAGAGCTGATCCGCATAAAACAGGATAAATTTTTCCTTCTTTAACCCCTTTTTTAAAGCCCGCTATTATTTCTTCCGCTGTCAATTCTTCTCCTTCCAGATATTTCATCAGTAATTCGTCGTCACCCTCGGCAGCGGATTCCATTAAACCATCACGATATTCTTGGACTGTATCTTGCAGTTCTTCCGGTATGGGGATTTCAGTTGGTTTGCCTTGGTTAAATTTTTAGGCTTTTAATTGCAGTAAATCAACAATTCCGGAAAAGCTGGCTTCCGAACCAATGGGAACTTGAACGGGAACAATTCCTGTTCCAAAAGAGTTTTTCAACTCGTCGACAACTTTTGCAAAATTTGAGTTTTCCCGATCTAATTTATTTATAAATACCATACGAGGCATATTCTTTTCATTAGCATAGTCCCAAATTACTTCCGTCTGTACTTCTACTCCGGAAACCCCACAAACTACCATCACAAGATTATCTACTGCTCTTAATGTACCCTTTACTTCACCTATAAAATCTGCATATCCAGGAGTATCAATGAGGTTTATTTTTGTATTTTTCCACTCCATGGGGGCTAGGGTTGAAGTAATTGTAACTTTTCTTTTAATTTCCTCCGGTAGATAGTCGGTTACTGTTGTGCCGTCATCAACTTTACCAAGCCTGGTAGTAAGACCGGCGTTATAAAGCATTGCTTCGGTTAATGATGTTTTACCTGCTCCTCCGTGGGCAACGATTCCCACATTTCTAATCTTATCTGGTGTGTATGCTTTCAATGAAGCCCCTCCCTTTGTATTGAGTTTTGCTTATTAATACCTTTTTGCTGGTATTTATTCCTTATAATTATAATTAAGCAAAAAATCTGAAAATCCTGCTTTATAAATTTAAAACATTAAGAATATGTTTTTTTGCCACCTATAATATTTTTACCATATTTATCATTTAATTTCAAAAACATGTAAAAAAGATTTTCATACTAGCTTAAATTCCCATTGCATAGACATTAATTAGAATACCATTATAAGTGTGAGTGACAATATGACCAAGCAAAGTTTTGTACAAGGCGCTTTAGTTTTATTCATTTCCGGAATTATTGTAAAAATCATCGGCTTTATTTTTCAAATTGCCGTCATCAGATTAATAGGTACCGAACCAGTCGGCATATATAATATGGTTTTTCCGGTCTATATGACGGTAATAGTAATTTCTACCGCCGGATTGCCTCTGGCAATATCTAAAATGGTTGCTCAACAAATAGGTTTGGGAAATTTAGGGGGAGCTTTGAAAATATTTAAAATTGCCTTGACTATATTAATTATTCTTAGCATTTTTTTTACAGCAACCTTATTATTTATTTCCCCCCTCCTTTTAAAATCCCTGTATAATGACCCCAGGGTACTTTGGTGTTTTTACGCTATGATACCGGGAATAATAATTGTACCTATATGCTCCGCCTTTCGAGGCCTCTTTCAAGGTTTACAGGAAATGATTGTCCCTGCCGTAACCCAATGTATTGAACAAATTGTCAGAATTTCTACTGCGCTGTTTTTAATAAAATTATTAAAGCCCTATGGCATTAAAATGATCGCTGTAGGTTTATCTTTGAGCATGATTCTCGGCGAATTTATCGGTTTACTCCTTATATATGCCTTATACAAACTGAAAAGAAAGAAACTAAGAGAGAATATTTTCAGTTATGAAAAAGCCAGAACCATTTCTACCACAAAAATAATAAAAGAACTTTTTACTTTTGGCTTTCCTACTACATTAACTCGGGTAACCAATAGTCTTGTCTACACCCTGGAAGCTACATTAATTCCCATAACCCTTCAAAAATGCGGCTTTAATATCAACCAAGCCGCCAGTATATATGGACAATTTTCCGGAGTAAGCATGTCGTTACTGACTATTCCGACCGTTTTAACTTTTTCCTTAGCTACTTCCTTAGTACCATCCATATCCGAAGCTGAAGCCCAGGGTAAATTTTCCGTTTTGCAATTCAGAAGTTCGGAAGCTTTAAGGCTTACATATTTATTTGGTTTGCCGGTAATGGTTATTTTGTTGTTAAAAGCATCAAGCCTGAGCAATATTTTATACAATTTGCCTGAAGCCGGCATAACCGTAAGGTATTTGGCCTTAGGAGCATTATTTTTATACCTGGCCCAAACATCCAACGGAATTCTTCAGGGTCTGGGATTGGTAAAGACCGTTTTTTTTAATACAATTGCCGGCGCCATAATTAAAGTGGCGGGAATCGTTTTTCTAGTTAAAATACCGGAACTGAACATTAACGGAGCAGCATTGGCTTTTAGCTTGAGTTTCTTTGTTGTAAGCATATTAAATCTAACGGCCATTTACCAGAAAACAGGCTTTCAATTAAAATTTAAAGAAATAGCCTTTCCCTTTTTATCCACCATAGCAATGGCCTTTATTATCATTTTCGCCACCAGACTGCTAAATAATTTTCTTTCTGGTGACCTGGTATCCATTATCAGCATATTATCCGGATTTCTTATTTATATGTTTTTGATAACCGCAAGCGGACAATTTAGTTTTAAATATTTACTGCTAAATAAAAAACAGGGCTAAAAGCCCATATTTTCTAACCCCCATTTTTTAACCTGTTCCATTATTTTATAATTGGTTAAATCAAAATGAATCGGGGTCACGGAAATATAATTATTTTTTACGGCATTGACATCTAAATCCTCATCATCGGTACTGGGCGGCACAACCTGACCCGAATACCGATAAAATTCTTTCCCCTGCGGATCTTTATGATATTCAAAGCGTTCAGTATATTTTCTTTCCCCCAGTTTTGTAACCTTGTAACCTTTAATCTTATTCAGGGGTGAATTAGGAACATTGACATTTAACAATGTATCCGGGGCCAATTTTTCTTTGAACATCAGTGTGCATAAATTTTGGGCAGCTTTTTGAGCCGGGGAAAAATCCTTGGCGTTTGCAGAATCCAAGGAAATAGCTATAGCCGGTATCCCTAATAAAACTGCTTCAATGGCCGCGGAAACCGTACCTGAATATAAGACATCGGTACCCAAATTAGGTCCTCTGTTAATGCCAGAAACTACCAAATCAGGTTTTTTTTCCAATAAAACTCTAAGGCCCAATTTGACACAATCGGCTGGTGTCCCTGCTACACTCCAAGCATGAACATCTTCAGCCAAAAAATAATTATTCACCATAAGAGGCTGATTTATGGTTATACCATGACCGCAAGCGCTCATCTCCCGCTGGGGAGCAATTACATATATCTCCCCTATTTCTTTCAAAGCTAATACCAATTGTTTTATTCCTTCCGATTTTATTCCGTCATCATTAGTAACCAATATCCGCACTGCTAACCTCCGTACCAAAAAAACCAATCCTTGGGATCGGCCAGTATGTAAAAAAAGCTTTGCCCTTTACCAGGTTAAGGGTTAACCATTCAGACCAGGCATGGCTGTCATAACTTTCATTTCTATTATCCCCTAAAACAAAAAGACAGTTTTCCGGAACCTTTACGGGTCCGAATTCATAATTAGCTTTTTCTTTAACATATTCTTCAATAACCAATTTATCATTCAGGTACAAAAAACCGTCTTTTATTTCAATTTTATCTCCGGGGAGACCTATTACCCTTTTGATATACTCCAAATCATTATCTTTATTTTCAGGTGGAGTAAAAACTATAATGTCTCCCCTTTGGGGACTTTTGAATCTATAAATGAACTTATTGACCAATATCTTTTGGTTAATTTGAATCGTCGGCTCCATTGAACAGGTGGGTATTGATCTGGCTTCAAAGACAAAAGTTTGCAATAAAAAAGAAAGGAAAATAGCCGTACCAACGGCAATAACCAGTTCTTTAGCCAACATTTTTACTTTACCCATTGTTCCACCCCATTATTATATCTGAACTTACCAAAATTGAAAATAATCTACTCCAAACCCAAAGCTTTGTTATAATAATCTACGGCCTTGGCATGAAGTTTATTTTTATCATAAATATTTCCCAATAAGGTATAAGCTTGACTGTTATGAGGTTCAATTATCAAAATCTTTTCTAAGTGTTCGATGGCTTCAGTGTCATTTTCCAGTTTAAACAAGCAATGGCATAAGTTTAAACGAAAACTAACATTATTGGTATCAAGAGCTAAAGCTCTATAATAATACCTAACAGCCTCTTCATAATTCCCCAAATGCTCCAAGCACCAGGCGATATTATTAAGGGCGGTAGCATCGTACTGGTTTAATTTAATCAATTCTTCATAAAGTTCTAATGCTTCCCGGTATAAAAGCTTTCTTCCTTTAATTGCCGCTAAATTTCCGATTGTTTCCGGATTCCCAGGAAATAATTCCAGGGATTTTTTATAATATTTTTCAGCCAAATCATAATTTTCGATCTCCGAATAACATAATCCCAAAGCATTATATATTTCGGGACAAACCAAACCGTTTTTTTCGGCTTTGTTAAGGTAAATAACAGCGGATTCATACCGGCCTAATTTCAAATAAGCCAGCCCAAGATTAAATAATAAGGCCTTATTTTTTGGGTTAACCTTCAAACCTTTATTAAAGGTTTCCAAAGCCTTTAATATTTCTCCTCGGTCTAAATAAATACAGCCCAAATCATTCCAGGAAACAGTGTTTTTAGGATTTATTTTCAGAGCATTATTAAAGCATTCTATGGCTTCATCAACTTTACCCATATTTAATAAATTTTTGCCTTTAACTTCCCAGGCCTGCCAGGAGTCAGGGTCATGAGCCAATATCTCTTCTATATTTTTGGAGGAATCTTCTAAATTACCTAAACTATTTTCAACGGTACTTAACCATAATAAATATTTAGGTTGCCGGGAACCCAACTCAACCGCTTTTTTTAAATAAATTAAAGCATTTTCCAAATCATTTAACTTAAAGTAAAAAACACCTAACCTCCAATGGATATCAGGGTCATCAGGATCCAAAGAAACAATTTTTTTGAGCTTGTCCAGCCCTCGTTGATAATTTCCTTTCCAATCGTTTATATTACTCATACTGAGATAAAAAAATTTTAAACAATTCTTTATAATTACAGACATGCCCTTTCCCCTCTCTGAAATTTTCTTTACGCACATCTGTAATTCGCTATATATATTGCCAAAACCTCCCATAAATTCCATTTAATTTCCTTTTTCTTTCGATCTGTTTCTTCTTATTTCTCTTTTTAAGACCAATATTTTATAAAAAACTTTAAACATATTTAAAATGAAGCGGCATAGATTTTTATTAAACATAAAACTGTACAAAGGAGTAATGTTTATATGAAAGTGATTAATTTTAGCTCCGTATTAAGGGGATTGGCTTGTGCCCTAATAATTTCCGTATTATTATCCCTGCTGATATCCTTGATATTGCATTTTACGTCTATTTCAGAAGCATTTTTGCCTTCTTTCGCTACATTAATCTTTTTCCTGAGTATTTTATTAGGCAGTACCATTTGCGCTAGACATGCCGGACATAAAGGGCTATTTCACGGTCTATGGGTGGCATTAATATATTTTTTGATTTCCTTAATTCTTAGTGTGTTTTTTTCCGCCGGACCTTTTTCCTGGGCTGTTTTTGCAAAAAAAATTGCCTATACCATCTTAGCCGGTGTTTTGGGTGGAATTATCGGTCTAGGACTAACAAATAATAATTAAACAATATTTTATTTAAAAACTTTTTTCAAAGCGTTTCGTAAAAACTTTGGTAACGGTATGAAGAAAACTTTCATAAAGGCTGTTCACCCCTTTAACTGAATAATCAAGTTTCTTATTTATTGTATTTAATAAAGGGAAAAAAAGTGCATAATTATATCGGAAATAATTAATTGTTAGGAAAACCGCCAATAAACCAAGATATAAATTATATTTTATTGCTAACAAAATAATACCGGCGGTCATTACCATATAAGCCATTTTACTGTTTTTAGTCAATATTATGATACTTATTAAAACAGCCAAATTTATTTTTATTGCTTCCCAGTTATAAGCGGCAATGGCTCCTAAAATAATCACCAACTCATTGCCTTCCGGGCTTACGGGTTTAGAACCTAAATAATAACCCAGCATTAGACAACAAACGAGTAACATACCTCGGAAATTTGAGTGCCCGGCTAACAGCGAAATAACAATATATCCTTTAGCGAAATTTATCATGTTAAAGAAAAGATAATAATGAAAACCTAATTCTTTTATTATTATTTTATTTTTAATATAAGCCAAATTATTTTCAAAAATCCGGTAAAGCAAACGACCTTCATTAAGAAAAAAGCCTATTAAAAAAGAGAGAACCATTTCCATT
>JAAXZE010000049.1 GCA_012720075.1 Clostridia bacterium | reverse complement strand
CTTAAATTCCGCTATTCGAGTTTCCCACCTTTTACTTAGCTCTGTATTAGTCATAAAAAATCCTCCTTTTAAATTTTCTTGAGGAGGATTATCTCATAAATCTATTACAATAACTAGGTGTGTACTATTTGACGCTTACTTTAGAAAGGCTACCTTTTAATGGGTAGCCTTTTTGTGCAGGATTTTGTTATTATTTGTGTAATTATTAATGAAAGCATGTGCTTCACCCACAACGATAAATGAAAGGTTTAATGTATAGCAAACCGAAATTTGTATTCTGTATTCTTTTCTTTATCCAATAATAGAAGGATGGAAAGAAAAATAGTGTTTCGACAAAAGATTGGTACTGGGAGGATTATTGATGGGTTATTTAGAAAAATTTATTGAGTGGTTTGAATACCCTCAATTAGATTTAGAATTAAAAAAAGAGTTGAAGGAGATTGTAGAGAATCGGGCCCAGATAGAGGACCGCTTTTATAAAGATTTGGAGTTTGGGACCGGTGGCCTTAGGGGTGTCATTGGAGCAGGAACCAACAGAATGAATATTTATACTGTTCGGAAGGCAACCCAAGGTTTGGCTAATTTTATTAAAAAGGCGGGATTAGGTAATAACCAGGTTGTCATTGCCTATGATTCCAGGTATAAATCAGCGGAATTTGCCTTGGCCTCAGCCTTGGTATTAGCTAAGAATGGAATAAAAGCTTATGTTTTTAAAAATCTTACTCCTACGCCCCTTCTATCCTTTGCCGTACGGGAATTACAGGCCATTGCCGGTATAGTCATCACTGCCAGTCATAATCCTAAGGAATATAATGGTTTTAAGGTTTACTGGAGTGATGGTGGGCAGATTACCGATAAAATTGCCAATGCTATAACTGCCGAGATAAACCAAATAAACAACGAACTGGCTGTAGAATTTATGGAAAAGTATGAAGCGGAAGAAAAAGGACTTCTTAATTGGTTGGATGAAGAAGTACTTAATTCATATCTTGAAAAAACAAAGAATATAGTTTTAAGGTATGATGTAATTCATGAGGCAAGTAAGGATCTTAAGATAGTCTATACTCCTTTACATGGGACCGGTAATACTCCCGTTACCAGATTACTTAAAGAGGTTGGGTTTTCCAATGTGATAGTGGTACCGGAACAGGCTGAGCCAGACCCAGACTTTTCTACTGTAAAATATCCAAATCCGGAAGAGCATGCTGCTTTTCAATTAGCCATAAATCTGGCTGATGAAATTAAGGCCGATATAGTTATGGGTACCGATCCTGATGCCGATAGAATGGGGGTTGCTGTAAAGGATAAGAATGGAGAATATATTATTCTTACCGGAAATCAGTTAGGGGCATTAATGATAGACTATATCTTAAAAATGCGGAAAGATAAAAACACTATTCCCCCTAATGGTGTAATAGTAAAGACTATCGTTACCTCCGAAATGGGTGTTATGATTGCCAAAGAATACGGTGTGGGCTACATAGATGTTCTTACAGGCTTTAAGTACATTGGGGAGAAGATTAAAGAATTTCACCATGATAAAAGTCATACTTTTCTCTTCGGATACGAAGAAAGCTATGGCTTTTTAATTGGTGATCATGTCCGGGACAAAGATGCTATCCAGGCTTGTCTCGTTGTAGCGGAAATGGCAGCTTATTATAAATTACAGGGTATTAATCTTTTGGACCGTCTAAATCAATTGTTTAAGGAATTTGGTTATTTTCAGGAAGATTTACTATCAATAACTTTAAAGGGTATCGAAGGGCAGGAAAAAATTAAAAGGGCTTTGGATGATTGGCGAGAAGTAATTCCTAAAAATATCGGCGGGAAGAAGGTAGTTTCAGCCAGGGATTATTTGAATGAAACAAACATGAACCCGCTAACGGGGAAGATTAAGCCAACAGGGCTACCCAGAGCTAATGTTTTACATTATACTTTAGAGGACAGGTCTTGGTTTTGTATTCGCCCTTCGGGGACTGAACCCAAGCTTAAGATTTATTTTGGTGTAGTGGGAGAATCAAAGAGTAATGCGGAGGAGAAACTGGCTAGAATAAAAGCTGAGGTAAAAGCTAAGGTTGAGGCGAGTATTTATTGTGAACGGTAATTATTTGTACTCTGGTCCCTGGGCTCTGTACTCTGTTATTTGTAGAATTTACAGAGTACAGAAACCAGAGTACAGGGAACAAACCAAGAAAAAGAAGGTGATGCATTGAAAGCAATGATTATGGCGGCGGGAGTTGGTTCGAGGCTTATGCCTCTGACAACGGATATTCCCAAGCCGATGGTACCGATAGTCAATACCCCCGTCATGGAGTATTGTGTGAG
Source organism: Clostridia bacterium (assembly GCA_012720075.1). GTDB lineage: Bacteria > Bacillota > Peptococcia > Peptococcales > BICA1-8 > JAAXZE01. The sequence continues at coordinate 12,835 of JAAXZE010000049.1, read as the reverse complement.
ATTATTAAAAAATCACGGGGTTAAAGAGATAATTGCCAACACCCACTATTTACCCGAAACAATAACCGGCTATTTCTCCGATGGCAAGGATTTTGGAGTAAATCTTAGGTATTCCTATGAAGAAGAATTACTGGGGACTGCCGGAGGGGTTAAGAATAACAGGTGGTTTTTAGATGAACCCTTTTTTATCGTTAGTGGTGATGCCTTAACTAATATTAATTTGACTGACATGTATAAGTTCCATAAAGAAAAAGGAGCCTTGGCTACTTTAGCCTTAAAACCGGTCAAAGATGTAACCCAATTTGGGGTAGTGGTAACCGATAGAGATTATAAAATAACCGCTTTTCAGGAAAAGCCAAAGAAATCGGAGGCATTGACTAATCTGGTTAATACCGGAATATATATCTTTGAACCGGAAATTTTTGAATACATACCGGAAGGTTTCTATGACTTTGGCAGAGAGCTTTTTCCCAAATTGGTAGAATTGAAAGAGCGGATTTACGGCTATCCCACCCAGGATTATTGGCGCGATGTAGGGAGTTTAAACGTCTATAAGCAAGCTAATTGGGATGTATTAAATGGGAATTATATTCTGGAAGGAATAGAGGTTACATCAATAAAGAGCGAAGGATTAGTAAAAAGCAAATTAAGCAGTGAAAAAGTTGTTATTGGGAAAAATTGTATTATTGGCAAAAATTCAAAATTGAAAAATTGTATTATATGGGATAATTGTATTATTGAAGATAATGTGGTAGTGGAAGATGCTATCATCGGAGCCAATTGTATTATAGGTGAAGGTACGGTAATAAAGCCTGGCGTTGTCATTGGTGGGGGAAGTATTATTGGGAAAAATGTTGTTTTAAGTGAAGGAGTAAGGATTGAGGCGAAGAGTAGGATCCAGGAGGAACAATTAATTACCAGTGCTAATTTATAAGGGCCCGAGCTAGTGCTTAGTGACCGGTTTGCTCATTGTTGTTATTGCTATGAGAACCGCTTTTTTGTCATTGCGAGGAGCTTGCGACGAAGCAATCTCTATTAATTGCTTCGCAATAGATTGCCACGGGCAAAAGCCCTCGCAATGACATGGAGAAGAACAGATTGCCACGCCCGGCATTTAATCAGTTGGATGCTATTCTCTTAAGTAGATTAAGTGCCGTACTCGCAATGACATTGGGGAGAGGAGATTGCCACGCCTAGAGGCTCGCAATGACATTGGGAGCATAGATTACCACGGGCAAAAGCCCTCGCAATGACATTGGGAGCATAGATTACCACGGGCAAAAGCCCTCGCAATGACATTGGGGAGGATTAGATTGCCACGTCCGGCACTTAATCAGTCGGATGCTATTTTCTTAGGTAGATTAAGTGCCGGACTCGCAATGACAAGGAGGAGAAAAAATGGATATAAAAAGAGTATTGGAGATAGTTTTTCCAAAAATGGAATTGGATTTAGAACTTACACCGGATGTTCGGTTGATGAAAGACCTTAGAGGATTAACTTATAATGATATTCCTGATAGGGACGAGCCAATCTATTATATGTACCGGAGTCTATACATAGATGGTGATAGGGAAAGGTTTGAGGGAAACCATATTAGGCATGATGTTACGGTTATACCGCCAAATTCTTTTCAAGGTGAATTGGTGAAAACGGTCGGCCATTTTCATCCCGCTAGAAATGAGCGGGAGACTTTTCCAGAGTATTATGAAGTTTTACAGGGTGAGGCTTTATATTTTTTACAAAAGAATACTGAAGATAATGATGTGGAGGAAGCTATTTTTATCAGAGCTAAGGCGGGGGATAAAGTATTCGTTCCTCCCAATTACGGTCATGTTACTATTAACCCTTGTAAAGAAACTCTGGTAATGGCCAATCTGGTTGAGGCAAATTTTAAGTCTTTGTATGCTCCTATTCAGGAGAAAAAGGGCCCTGCTTTCTTTTGCATTATGAAGGATGATGAGATAGAGTTTATTGCCAACCCAAACTACTCCAATAGGGTAACTCCTTTGGTATATTCGGCAGATGAATGGGAAGAACCGGTTCAAATGGAAGCGGGAAAAAGATTGTATGAAATGTATTTAGGAAATCCGAAACTGTTCAACTTCTTAAAGTAATGGAGAATTATAAAGGCAATGGAGAGTTGAGAATGGAGAATTGAGAGTTATTTAGCCGAAGGGAAAGATTGACATATTACATATATCTGGATATATTTGGTATAGTGGTAAAAGGTAAATGGCAGGTGTTAATAATGCCCCATGTTAATTTAAGCGAGAAGTTAATAATAGACATAAGAAAATTGGGGAGAAAATTTGCTGTTGATAAGATTGTCCTCTTTGGCTCCCGTGCACGGGGTGATAATCAACCTAGCAGTGATATTGATATTGCGGTGTTTACTTTACCCCAATTTACTAGTGAAGGAATTTTTGTAAGCGAATTAGAAGAATTAGACACACTTTTAAAGATTGATGTCGTATTTATCGAATCTAGCCGTGAACAACACCAACTAATTGAAAAAATTAAGGAAGAAGGTGTGGTCCTCTATGAGCGATTATCTGCAAAAACTTGAGAATTATAAAAAAGCACTTAATAGACTCATAGACGGGATAAAGAGATTTGACGAAAATGATGATCTTTTAAGAGATGGTTTAATTCAGCGCTTTGAATTTACATTTGAACTAGCTTGGAAAACACTAAAATCAGTTTTTGCTGAAGAAGGTCTTACTGGACTTAACTCACCTAAAACTGTTTTGAGAGAAGCCTTAATAGCTGAACTTATTAATGACGAAGAGTTATGGTTGGATATGTTAAAAGATAGGAATTCAACAGCACATATTTATAGCGAACAAATAGCCAAAAAGATTTGTAATAAAATAAAAAGTAAATATGTGAATGAACTCCAGGGTTTAGCAGAGAAGATTGAAAAGAGGATTTCCCATTATAGATAAATCATTATATTAATGGAGAATTATTTTAATGGAGAATGGAGAATGGAGAATTATAAAGGCAAGAGTTGAGAGTGAAAGCTGGAAAAATAGAGAAGTCAGCTAGGTTGTATATCTTAGTTGACTTTTTTTGCGCCTTCTAGATATACTTTATAAATGGAGAAGTATAAAGACAATGGAGAGTTGAGAATGGAGAATTGAGAGTTTTTGTAGGAGAATGGGGAATTAAGAGTGAAAAAGAGTGTGGTTTATGATAAAGCGTTCGATTTTTCTATAAAAGTTATTACATTGTATCAACATTTAACAGATATTAAAAAGGAATATATATTATCTAAGCAATTTCTTAGATCAGGGACAAGTATTGGGGCTAATATAAAAGAAGCAGAACATGCTCAAAGCAAGAAGGATTTTCTTTCGAAAATGAATATCGCATTAAAAGAAGCAAACGAATCAGAATACTGGATAGAATTATTAATAGCTACAAAATATTTGGACGAAAATAAAGGGAAAGAATTACTGGGACATAAACTCTCAATTCTCAACTCTCCATTCTCAATTAAAAAATCACTGGGGGTATTGGTTTGCTAAAAAGAAAAATATTTATTTTATTAACTATTATACTACTATTTAGTTTAGCCGGTTGTACAAAGCAACAACAAGTTGATCCGGGGCCTGAGCCGCCCAAAGACAATAATTTTGACGTTATTGTGGTCGGTGGGGAGCCTGAGGGGGTAGCTGCGGCAGTGTCTGCTTCCCGTAACGGTTTGACAGTGCTTTTAATCGAAGATGACCATGCTTTAGGGGGATTAATGACTCTCGGCAAACTTAATTTTATTGATATGAACCATGGTCGGGACGGTACTCTTTTGACCCAGGGGATTTTTAAGGAATTTCATGACCGGGTAGGGGGTACTGCCTTTGATATAGAGAAAGCCATTGCTGTTTTTCACGATATGGTGGACAAGCAACGGTCTATAGTTTTAAAGTTAAATACCGAGTTTATTGAGCCCATCAAAGATGGAAATAAGCTAATAGGGGTAAAAGTTAGGGAAAACGGGGAAACCAAAGAGTATTACGGAAAGCGATTAATCGATGCAACCGTTGACGCTGATCTGGCTGCCGCCAGCGGTGTGCCTTATACTTTTGCCGGTGAGGATATCGGTGAGAAAGACCGGCAGATGGGTGTTACCCTGGTTTTTGAAGTTTCCAATGTGGATTGGGATAAGGTGGTCAAATACTTGAAAAATGACGGCAATGACGGCACTGGAGCCACTAATAAAGCGGCCTGGGGTTATACAGAGGAAGGGTATAGTTATGAGCCTAAGGACCCTTTAATGCGTCTAAGGGGCTTTAACGCAGCCAGACAGGACAACGGCAATGTCTTAATCAATGCTCTGGTTATCTTTGGTGTTGATGTGCTGGATCCGGAAAGCAAGAAAGAAGGCATTGAGCGGGCTAAAAAAGAACTGGAATATATTATGCCTTATGTCAGAGAAAATTTTGTTGGCTTTGAAAACGCTCAATTGGTGGGGACTGCGGAACAATTATATGTACGGGAAAGCCGGCATATAATCGGTGAGTACCAACTTACAATAGATGATGTTTTGGAAAACAGGGACCACTGGGATAGAATTGCAATCGGCAGTTATCCGGTAGACGTCCAGCCTACCGCGGTCCAGCGCTGGGGAACCGTAATAGGTAACCCTGCCCGCTACAGCATTCCTTTTAGATGTCTGGTACCTCTGGAAATAGAAAATCTTTTGGTGGTTGGGCGCAGTGCTTCTTATAAATCCTTGGCTGCCGGCAGTGCCCGAGTTATTCCCATCGGCATGTGTGAAGGGGAAGCGGCAGGAGTGGCCAGTGCTTACTCCATTAAGAATAACATCTCTTTCCGGGAGATGACCAAATCCAAGGAAGCAATACAAGCGGTGCAAGAAAGACTCATTGAACAGGGGGCGTATTTGAAGCCTTTTGAGATAATCGAGCCCATTACCCAACACTGGGCTTATGAAGGAGTTAAGGTAATCCGAAGTTTGGGATTATTGGACGGCGGTTATAACAATGATTACCGGTTAGAGGAACCAATGGGCAAATGGCGTTTCCAGAACCTCCTCAATCGTACTCTGGAGAAGGCCGGTAAGGCACCGGAAAAATATATTGAAGTGCCGGAGCCCCCTACCAATGAAGATATTCTGGTAAGTACCGTCTTAGCTTTAACCGAGGCTGAAGGAAATACTCCCGATAGTTCTCTGGACTTTGCAAAAGCCGGCCGGGTTTTAATTGAAAAAGGGATTATGACTGAAGAGCTTAAAGCATATTTTGCCAATAAGGATAAACAGCCCCAGGCGGCGGAAGTGACTATGCTGGTGGCAAATATGTATAAGTATCTTATGGGTGACCTTTAGGGGACGGTGACCGGCCAGTCGATACTAATGGAGAATTGAGAATGGAGAGTTGAGAATTAGTTAGGTTCGGGTGTAACGGTAGCTTTGAAAAACAGGTAAATCGTGTAAACGGTTTACCTATTTTTCTATAAAAAATTGGCAATGATATTAATAATTAGATAATACTCAACATCTTGTGACATTGACCTTTGACTGATAAAATAGACAGGAATATGTATGTATTTATGCATTTTTAGGAAAGCATCGTCTGCAGTTATGCATTTTTGAGGGAAGTATCATAATTGTGGGTTATACCGCATGTTGCATCACATAAAAGTAAGTTTCCCGGACGCATCATGCTTATAGGCTATACTGAAAGATGCATCACAAAGATTTCACTCAGATGCAGATACATCTTGCAGTATAGACATTCTTGGGATGCATCTAAATAGCTAAACCAGTGAGAAGATGCATCACTCAGAGTGGACTTAAAAAATGATGTTTCCTAATAAAATGACATTCATCAACGGGGGGACTAATGCCTTGAACATACTGACAAAAAAGAATTTAACCATTATTTCATATATTTTCATAGGATTAGCACTTATACTGTCTTTTTATTTAACAATTCAAAGGGTGAATATTGAAAAGAGTTATGACCGGGTAGAAATAATCCATAATTTGACGGAAGTGCAATCCCTGGCCAACGCCAATGATCTTTCCTTTGTTGACCTTTTAGGCCGGTTGCGGGATAAAGGTACTACCGGTATTTTGGTTAAAGAGCTGAGTTTAGGGGATTTAACCCGGGTGGGAAAGGTCCAGTTTGCCCAGGGTGAAGAACTAAAGCTGGCCTCGTACTACGATAAAGTTTCTCAAGATATCAATCTGGCGGATTCTAATATTTTGCTGGCTGTCTTAGATAAAAGTCTTGAGGAGCAAATTATTAAGCACTTGGAACAAAAGATTAGCGGCATTAAAGTTTTCAAAGGTGAAATAACGGTTCTGCAAATACCCGTTAATCTTCCTAATTCCGATAAAGAAAAGGAACTAATTTATGAAGAACTGGATGCTGTAGGTGTTGGCTTTGATTTGGATGTTTTAAGACAAATCTCAGATAGTGGTTTAAATGTGATTCCTCAGATTAGGGATTGGCCTAAACCAACGAAAGAATCTATTGAATTTATGGTTCAAGAGATTAAAAAAATTCCCGGTTTAAGTTGTATTTTATTTAATGATAAACAAGTTCCTGGCTATCCCGGCCATATGGGAGTTTGGATTGCTGAGCTTAAAAATGAAGAAGGAAAAGCATTTGCTCCTATTGGGGTAGTGGAGTTTTTTAATCAAAAGGGTATAAATCAACTGGCCACCCTAATGAATAAAGAAACCGTCAGGGTCCACTCCATTGCTGCCAATGAGATTAATACTTATACTCCCCAAAGCGCTATTCAAAGATATGAATTAGCAGTGAGTGAGCGTAACATCAGGGTCTTATTTGTAAGGTTTTTTGATATGAATCAACCAGGCTTGGCTTTGGAAAAGAATCTAGATTTTTTGAGTGACCTGAAAAGCACTTTAGAAAGGGAAGGTTTTGAAATCGGAGAAGTTAGACAGTTTGGGTCGCCTACCTATTCCAGGATTATTATCGGTTTGATAGGTTTAGGAGTGATAGCCGGTGGAGTTCTGGTCTTAGCGCAAAAAAATTGGTTAAGGCTTTCGGTTGTGCTGGGACTACTGGGTGCTTTAATCTGGGCTGCCCTACTACTTAAGGAACCGGTTTTGGGTAGAAAGCTTATGGCTTTGGCCAGTGTTATAGTTTACCCGACCTTAGCCTTCTTAATGTTTGCCGGGCAAAAGGCCCGAAGCTTAATCCAAAGCATTATGGCTTTATGTAAGATGTCGATAATTAGCTTAATAGGGGCTTTCCTTATGGTGGGATTACTGGCCGATAAGCTATTTATGCTTAAGCTTGACCAATTTGTGGGTGTAAAAGCTGCCCATGTTTTGCCTTTAGTGATTATTCCTTTATTATTATTCATTATTAATGAGAAACCTATTGCTACAATAAAAGAACTTTTAGAAAAAGCTGTTACTTATAAATACGCTTTTCTTGCCGTCCTTGCAGCAGTTGCTCTGGTTATCTATGTTATCAGGACCGGTAACGACGGGACAGTGCTTGTATCAAGTTTTGAAGAAAAGCTAAGGTCGGGTCTAAAGGAGTTATTAGGAGTAAGACCCAGGACTAAAGAATTTTTAATTGGACACCCCTTTACACTGTTGATTCTGTACTACGGTTTAAATAAAAAGAACTGGTTTTTAATACTCCCGGCGATAATCGGGCAAGTATCCCTGGTAAACACCTATGCCCACATTCATACACCGTTGATAGTTTCCCTTATCCGCTCCTTCAATGGGTTATGGATAGGTGTAATGGTAGGTATTGGGCTAATTATAACATGGGAGCTATTTAGAAAATTTTCCGGGGAGAAACTAATATAGGCTATTGGAATATTTAGCGTGTCCGTAACATGGCTATGTAGCTTACTGCATGACTGTGACATTGTGACGTCGAAAAAAATAAGAGTTTAAATGTTTACCTGCTGATAGGCGCAAAAAGTGATAATAGTCATTATTTAATAAATAAAACGGCGACACATCCCTTTAGAATGAAATTCGTGGTGACACGTCCCTAAATCGGGGCATACATGTTGGCAGGTCATGAGAGCTAGACATTCTTGGTGACACGTCTGGAGGAATTAACATGAAAAAAATTGTTCTCAGCGGTTATTATGGTTTTAACAATGCGGGGGATGAAGCGGTACTTTATGCTATAATTAATTCTTTAAAGAAACAGGATGAAAAGATTGAGATCACCGTTTTATCAAATAACCCGGAACAAACTGCAAAACAATACAATGTTAAAGCCGTAAACCGCTGGAAAATCGGAGAAATTTTTAATGCGGTAAAGAACAGTAATTTATTAATAAGTGGTGGCGGAAGCCTGCTCCAGGATGTAACAAGTAAAAACGGTATTCTTTATTATCTGGGGGTAATTTTTATTGCTAAATTACTTAGAAAGCCTGTTTTAATATATTCTCAGGGTATTGGACCGGTAAATTCAAAGAGAAATCGGCTTCTTACGGCTTTTGTCTTGAATAGGGTTAACTGCATAACGGTTCGGGATTCCGGCTCGAAAAAGGATTTGGAGGAAATGGGGGTAAAAAAAGAAATTATTGTCGCGGCTGACCCTGTACTAGGCATTTCCTCCGATGAAATAAAAATTGAAAAAGGCCGGGAACTTTTAGAACGGGTAAACGTCAATATTAATGAAGGGAAAATTATGGGTATTTCCATAAGATCTTGGAAAACCAGTCAAGATAATTTTATAGCCCTGGCTAAAGCCTGTGATTCTTTAGCTCTCCAGGGTTGGCAGGTAGTTTTTATTCCGATGCATTTTCCGGAGGATATCCAAGCTTCGCGGGAAGTAGCCAAGCATATGAAAGAAAAGTACTTTCTATTAAAAGAAAACTATACTCCTGCCGAAGCTTTAACCATTTATAAAAATGTAGATATGGTTATGGGTATGCGCCTTCATTCTCTGATTATGGCTGCGGTGGCAGAAAAACCATTTGTGGCAGTTTCCTATGACCCTAAAGTTAATCGTTTTATGGAACTGCTAGGCATTAATAGAGTACTGGATATAAAAGACATAAAACACCAGGAAATTCTTGACTTGGTACAAAATACCTGGGAAAATAGAGATGAATTTTTCAATATTCTTTGCGATAGATTGCCTCAACTAAGGGAGAAGGCATTAATACCGGCGAGGAAAGCGAAAGAGTTGTTAGGCATTCGATGAATGCTAATATAAAATGATGCATCTGCTCACGGGCTATACATAATGATGCATCCCATGAATGGCAACTTAACAGGACGCATCTGCCTGTGGGCTATAATGAATGAAGCATCGAAGGAATTTTTTTAACTTTTATGGTACATCATGCTCAAGACTATACTGTCTGATGCATCCCGGAGGTTAAAAAGATGAAAAAAAGGTTTGAAGATCTACGAGTTTGGCAAAAAGCACATCAGCTAGTTTTGCAAATATATAAATGTGATATTTCCTTTCCTTCTAATGAAAAGTATGGAATTGAGTCGCAATTAAAAAGGGCTATTGTTTCTGTTCCTGCTAATATTGCAGAAGGTTATAAAAGACAACATGATAAAGAGTTTTTGCATTTTCTTCATATGGCGGCAAGTTCGCTAGAGGAAGCTCGCTACTATTTGTTATTAATACGGGATTTAGGTTATTTGGATGAAGAAAAATACAATTTGCTGGCAATGGATTTTGAAAAGCTAGATAAGATGTTAGATAATTTGATAATACATATAAAAAGGAATTTAAAAATCATTTAAAAAATTAATAATTTTTTAGCTTTAACTTTTATGGTGCATCTTCTCAATTTAAAAATGAATTCTAATTAAAAATTAAAGAAATCCATCATACAGGTTACACAAGCATCGGATGCATCCAATAAGTTTAACCCAGGTGCAGATGCATCAATAAATATTGCATTCATCGGATGCAACTACGGAGGTATACATCCATGCTAGATATTAATCGAATTAAAGAGATTCTTCCCCATAGATATCCTTTTCTGTTGGTTGATAAAATTATAGAAATTGAGCCGGGAAAGCGAGTTGTGGGACTAAAAAATGTGACAGCCAACGAAGAATATTTTAACGGTCATTTTCCCGGTTATCCCGTGATGCCCGGAGTGTTGATTATTGAGGCTTTGGCTCAAACGGGGGCCGTTGGTGTTTTATGTATGGAAGAATACAAAGGAAAATTGGTCTTATTTGCCGGGATTGATAAGGTGAAATTCAGAAAGCAGGTTGTACCGGGGGATCAACTTCGGCTGGAAGTCGAAGTGACAAAATTAAGAGGAAAGGTCGGTAAATGCCAGGCCAGAGCCTTTGTTGGAGAAGACCTGGCTGCAGAAGGGGAATTAATGTTTGCTATTGCGGAAAATGACAGTAAATAACCATTGACACTATAGATGTGGAATGTAGAATAAATAATATAAGTTGACAAACTTTTTTAGTTAATGCATTGGAGGCTTTTTATGCAATACTTTCTATATATGCTGGGGAGTTTCTTGTTAACTCTCATCTTAGTACCTTTTATAAAAAAAATGGCTTTTAAAGTTGGGGCGGTGGACAATCCGTCCCAAAGAAAGGTTCATAGTAAGCCTATGCCCAGATTGGGTGGATTAGCCATTCATATCGGCTTTGTTGTGATGGTTCTCTTAACCCAACCCATTAATCATCAGATAATTGGCTTGCTTCTTGGCGGTACAATCATCGCCTTAGTAGGCGTGGTTGATGATTTAATGGATATTTCTCCGAAAATAAAATTGGCAGGGCAGGTTGTGGCAGCATGTGTGCTGGTAGCTTTTAACATAGATGTAAGTTATATCACTCACCCCTTTCATGAAGGTGAAATTTTATCTTTAAAATACTTTAGCATACCTGTAACAATACTTTGGGTTGTTGGTATTACTAATGCGGTAAACCTGATCGACGGACTGGACGGTTTGGCTGCAGGTTTGGCAACAATTGCTGCACTGACTCTGGCAATAGTCGGTTATTCCGAAGGACAATATCTAATGGTTGCTTTAGCCTTAATTCTGGCCGCCTCTACCCTTGGGTTCTTAAAATATAATTTTCACCCGGCGCAAATTTTTATGGGTGACAGTGGTTCCATGTTTTTGGGATTTAATTTAAGTGCTTTAGCTATAATGGGTTTTGTCAAGAGTGTTACAGTGATTTCCGTGTTTGTTCCAATACTGATTTTAGGCATACCTATTTTTGATACTTTATTTGCCATTATTCGAAGATATTTTAACGGCCAACCTATATTTAAAGCCGATAAAGAACATTTGCATCATTGCCTTTTAAATAAAGGCTTTAGCCATAAACAGACAGTATTATTAATTTATGTAGTGAACATCCTGTTGGCGGCTACAGGTGTATTGTTGACTTATCTAACTACGGCCCAAGGTTTATTGGCATTAGCCATTGTTTCAACTTTAGTTTTGTGGGGGGCTCAAAAGATAGGCGTCATAGGGAAGACGGTATCAAACAATGTTTCCCACCACACTATTGGAAAATAACGTGGTCGTAAGTCGCCGGCTCATAGACTTTAGATGATAGAAAATGATATAAGATACATTAGGGGCGCATATTAAGCGCCTTTTTATTTTGTTAAAAATGGAAATTGGAAGGACTTTTTGTAGAAAAAGAGAATATTATTTACATAAATGAAGAGCTTTGCTTCGTGGCTAAAAGAAAATAGGTTAAGGTTCCGCTTCGCTAGGTTAAGGTTAATGTAAACGTTACATTGTGTCGCAGTGACACCGTGTCGCCGTGTCATCGTGACAATAAGCGAGTAAAGATTGTTACCTATGCTCTGACTGAACACTGAACACTGAACACAGATTACTGGGCACTACACCAATAATTTTTACCCAAGATGCACTTAAACACTCACACACTTAACACACTAATATTAAGGATGTGGTAAATTTGCGTACTAAAGTAATAATTCCTGCTTTAATACTTACATTTATTATAGGAATATTGATTGGGCAATCGGTAATTGCAGGCGGAGTAACACCGGGCTCTCAAGCTGATCCTTTGGTTACTAAAGCTTTTGTAGAAAATGCTCTGAACTCTCAAATTTCACAATTACAACAGCAGGTGGCCCAACTTCAAGCACAGGCTAATGCTTTACAACAACAGGTGGCTTTTTTAGAAAACCAGCTGGGCGTAAAAGCACCGATACAAAATCAAATTCCTGCCACAAATACTCAACCGCCTTCACCTTCGCAAAGTCAAACAGGGTCTCAGACGGAAACGGAAAAGCCTACGGTTCCTCCTGTTATATCTCAGCCTAAACAAAAGGTTGCTTATCCCAAAGAAAGCAATAATTCCACCATTGTAAATGTTCGTTCCGGTCCTGGTACTAACTTTGACATTGTAGCTAAAGTGCACAAGGGTTCTAAAATGATTATTTTAGATGAAAAAAATGATTGGTATAGAGTGAAACTAGAAGACGGCAAGCTGGCCTGGGTTGCCAATTGGGTTGTGGATGTGAAAGAGGAATAGAGTGAGGGTAGAAATTTAATGATTAGAGATTAAAGATTTGAGGTTAAAGATTAGATATAAAACTTTTTGAAGCAGGAGATACCTGCTTCTTTTATGTCTAATACTATATTGAAGTTAATCAGGGTTTTCCGGCCGGCAATTTCATTAGAAGTTTTCTAAAAAAAATTCAAAAAGGTCTTGCATACATGAAATAAATGTGGTATATTATCAAAGTGTCACCGATGAGGTGCATAAGAGGAGCGCGGTTGGGTTAAAATACCTAGCGGCGCATTAAAAATCCGAAAATGAAATTCCAGAACTTGGTTGTTGACTTTAAGCAGCAGAAGATGATATACTAAGAT
>JAAXZE010000048.1 GCA_012720075.1 Clostridia bacterium | reverse complement strand
TCCTTTTGTTTTTTAAAAAATACCTCTTATTACATTAGAATAATGATGAAAAAATCTATTGCTCTAAAGAGGAATTTGAAAAACTGATAAACGGAAAAGAATAAGTTATATACTGGGCAACAAATGCCAAAGGTCATTCAGGTAAAAAGCATTTAATATTATTCTAATTAATAAATAATAAAATTTGGAAAAAAGAAAAAGGCACAATTAGCGAAACATTGACCGCTGATTGCACCTAATATTTTTCATGCGCTAAATTTAATTATGCTTTATTTAGTTCAATAACATCCTTAAGGGTAAGGTCTTTGAACAAATTAACGGGAGCATTTATTTCAAAAGAATATTTTGGTTTTTCCCATGCCATGACATCTAAATCAAACAAACTGATTTCATAGGGATAGCATTTTTCATCGACTTCTTTATATACTTGTTTATCTATGGGAAGTTGATCATACAGGTCTTCAAACTCCTGATTATTTAACTCTTTTATATATGTACCGAGGGTTTGGTCATTTTGGATAACGACAAAACTGATTTGTGAGGCACTGGCCACCCTTTTGCCGCTGATATAGATATCTTTTTTATATTTTTTCCCTTCATCACTGTCTCTGAATGTTTTATAAGAAACACTAATTTCTCCCACCCATTCCCGGGAACGGGAATTATCCGTTTCGGCTTCAAGGGTAATATAGAAGGGTGATTTTTTATTAATACTTTTTATAAAGATCCTAAATTCATCAGCAAAATTACGCAGTTCAGTCAAGGTTAAATCGGCTTTGTCAAGAAGCTGGGCGGTTTCTTTTTCAATCTGCTCCAAGAGATAAAAATTGAATTCATTAAATGTGAACTGTATCAAAGTATCATACTCTTTTATTAAGCTTTTTAAATTATTGACATTCTGTTCCACTTTTTCATTAATACATTGAGCGTGGTCCTTATGCCCATCGGCAACCATATTTCCCTTTGTTCTGAGTTTATCAATGGTTTTGCGGAGGAGTATCAGGGTTGCATCGTACTGGCCTTTAAACTCCAAATACTTTTCCCACTTCTCTTTCTTATCCAAAATCTGCCTTTCTAAACTTTCCAGCCGGCTGATAAAGTTTGGAATTATTAATTCCAGTTCTTTGTTGGAAGGAGGAGAAGAAATTTTTGCACTGATTTCATTTAAACATTCATTTATTAGATTTAATTCCAGTGCCAGAATACTTTTGGTATCATCAGGGTAGCTTTTTATGCGAGCCAGAAGATTGTTACCGTTTTTTCGAGTTTTTTTCAGTTTTAACAACAGATCATATCTTTGGATATAGTAGAAAGCCAATAAAAATAAGGCGACAAATACGATTATTATAAGTAGGGTCTTTAGAATAAACATGATGCAAAGCCCTCCTCAAATGGAAACAATAAAACAATTACTTATATAACTAAATTTGGTTTTCGACAAAAAAACCCTTCTTTTTTATATAAAAAATTTCTAAAAGTTTCTTTGAGTTTGCCCTGCTTTTGGAGCAGGGTTTTTTCGTTGTAATCGACCTAATGCTAATTGTTAGTGGATATATATTATGATAAAATTTAACAGTAGTCGACAGAAAATGAGAAATATTAGCGCCATTTTATTAGGGGGTTATAATTTGAAGAAAATAATTTATATTATGATTTTTTTGATTCTTGTAACCTTTTGTTTTACTTTCAATATTTGGGCAGCTGCCGAGAGGCCGAAGATGGAAGCTGCCTGGATGGCTACAGTATTTAATATAGATTTCCCCAGCACAAAAAACAACGTAGCTGCTCAAAAAAATGAGTACATAGAAAAAATAGAAGGATTAAAATCCATAGGCATTAATACGGTAATTGTTCAGGTAAGGCCTAAAGCAGATGCTCTATATAAATCGGATATTAATCCCTGGTCCGATGTCCTGACAGGAACACAGGGACAATATCCCGGTTATGACCCTTTGGCTTTTATGATTGAAGAGGCCCATAAAAGGGGTATGGCTTTGCATGCCTGGCTAAACCCTTACAGAGTTACTACCTCAGGGACAGACCTAAGCAAGCTTAGCCCAAATCATCCGGCCAGATTGCATCCTGAATGGCTAATCAGTTGTAATAATGCTTTGTATTACAATCCCGAAATAGAAGGGGTAAAAGAACACATAATTGCCAGTGTCAAAGAAATCGTGGAAAATTATGATGTGGACGGAATTCACTTTGACGACTATTTTTATCCCTCGGATTATCCTTTGCCTCCCGGAGAGAAAAAGGATGGGACAGTGGCCAATGCCAGAAGGCAGCATGTTAATGATTTGGTTCGCAGGGTCAGTGAAACTATTAAATCAACCAATGACAAGGTCCTCTTTGGCATAAGCCCTATGGGAATATGGAAAAACAGTACTTCCGACCCCACAGGGTCGTCAACAAGCGGAAAGGAATCTTATTATAGTGTTTATGCCGATACCCGCACCTGGATAAAAGAACAATGGATTGACTATGTAGTTCCCCAAATTTACTGGGAAACGGGCAATAAGGCTGCTGATTATGAAACCCTGGTCAAATGGTGGGCCAATGAAGTAAATGGTACCGATGTTGACCTTTATATCGGCCATGGTCTTTATAAGGATGTAGTTTTAAAGGAAATCGATACCCAATTAAAAATTAACCGGCAATATCCTCAGGTTAAGGGAAGCTTTTATTATGGGCTGGGAAACCTGTTAGCCAATAAACTGGGCTGTATAGAAAAAATAGTGGCCTTTAATAATGTGACCTCGCCGGGGACAAGCTTTAATGCTTCAAAGGATGTTTTTATCAGTACTAAACAGTCCCCTGTCAAAAAAGGGATAGTGACCGCCAGTGTCTTAAATGTGAGAAGTCAAGGGGGATTGCAATATGCAGTTTTAACTAAAGTTCCCCGAGGCACGGAAGTAACAGTATTAAACAGCATACCGGGCTGGCATCAGGTGCAATTGGCTGATGGAAGAAAAGGCTGGGTAAGTGCCGATTATATCAAAATCATTGATTAGAAAGAAAAAAGTTTATTAATAAATATTTATCAAACACAAGACTATAGGTTTTATTATCATAAGAAAAGCCTTAGCGAGATTGAGTAAAAAGAACGCAGGTGGCTGAGGAT
>JAAXZE010000047.1 GCA_012720075.1 Clostridia bacterium | reverse complement strand
TTAGGCCCCATTTTTTCTTAATCCAATTGATCAATATGGGGGGCAACGTTGTAAAAGCTTTCTGCCCGAAGGAAAAATCCGTCTATTGGCCTCTTTACCCCCTTCACTATCCGAAGATAATTATGTAGATTAGAATGGGTATCCATTGATGAGAAATTAAAGTTTTTGGTACCCCCTTCGGGGTTAAAGCCATATGCTATGGCAATTGCCTCCAAAATAGTTGATTTACCGCTTCCATTTTCCCCAACAATGAAAGTAACCTTGGGATGAAGTTTAAGTTCAAATAAATTCCTCACAGCCGCCAGACAAAATGGATATTCAGAAAAGGAGGGCACTTTTTCCCGCTCCAATTTTACACTTCTTAAAAACTGATTCATATTTGAATGTTCCATAGTTATTCTCCAGAAATTTATTCTTTACTGTATAATCCTTGTATAAGGTATTATAAAACCTTACCTGGGCTAATCATATCGTTTTTCCGGCAAATGCTTTAATATCTTTAAATTTTTCTTCTATAATTTCCGTACCATTGAATATTCTAGCTCCTTGGTATCTTCATTTTCTTTTATTTGTTCAATTTTAAATCCATGTTTTTTATAAAAATTTACTGCTTTTAAATTTTTAGCATAAACATCTAATTTTAGAATAGAATATTCTTGTTTGCATCTATTAAGCAATTTTTCCCCTATACCATTAGACTGATATTTGTGTGAAACAAATAACCCTGCAATATATGAATTTTCAATAATACCTATAAATCCTTTTACTTCACCACTATCTTCATAAACAAAAACAGTTGCATCTGGTAAAGCATTTTTTACATAATCATAGTTAGCTTCCCAATAATCTTTAGAAATATAATTATGAGCATTAGTATTTTCTTCAATCCAGATTCTCATTATATTATCTATTTTAGATATATCTAATTCTTTTATCATATCTTTTCTCCTTGCCTTATAAGTTTAAAACTTTGTTACACAAACTTTTCTACTTATTTATATAATACCTTAATTTTTTATTATGTCGTAGTTTTTACAGATTGTGTATTATAGTTGAATTGAGCAATAAAGGCGGAGCTACACCGCCTTTACTTTATGTGCAAAATAAAATTATGTTCTTTTCGTAAGAGCTAAGTCGTACTTAGTTTTTCAATAGCTTGTTTTTCATCTGGCAAGAAGAAAATATCTTTTCCTCTATTACATTCATAAATAAAATCTTTCAGGCTCTTACTTGTATATTTTGAAAAATCTCCTACGATAGCGATTTTCTTTCGATAATTAATAAATTTTTGCAATATCTCTCCCGCAATCTTGGTACTTAAATTAAAAAACTCCTCACATATTAATGATTTATTAATTATAATACGACTACATCCGGTTTCGTACTCTACTGTAGCAATAAGATCCAGTGCTGATTGCACATCAGTTATCACTACATTTTCACTATTTACAATTGCAATTTCAATATTATTCTCTTTTATAACAATAATTTGCATATTTATCCTCCAGCTCGATAAATTATTTTATTACATAAAGCCTATTAATACATTATAACTTATTTCTGGCTGAAATGCAGTTTTTGCAGGCTAAGGCTGAGGTTAAGGAAGGTTAAAATTAAAGATGACTAGTTGGGATAGCTGACATCGTGTCGCCGTGAGATGAAGACATCGAAATACTAAAGCACTATAGCGCATAAAACATGACATTTTTAGGGTTTAAACCTAAACCTAGCGAAGCGAAACCTCAACCTGCGCAGCCTGCTTTTGGCAAATATTTCAATAAATAAATAATATGTATTGTTTTTTTAATATGTTTAATATAAAATTAATTCACTCGGCAAAAATCACTTAAAAGTCTTTATTTTCGACTTATTAAGACTTAATTCTACAATCTTGGGTTGTAGTTTTTTACAAAAATTTAACCTTAAAAAAGTATAACGATTTTTAAGTTTCAATATTTTGCTCCCTAAAATATACAATTTTTAGTAAAAAATAAGTTTTGGTTTATTTTATTAAGCCCAAAAAGTTACTAAGAAAATGATTGCATCTTAAAGGAGACAAAATAGTATTTTCAGAAACTCCTAAAAACATAAAGGCTCTTGCCCTTTTAATAAGAGCCAGAGCCTAATATTATCCCCTGTAAGTCTAATGCCCATTTATTTTATACTTTTATTAATAGGAACGCAAAACCCAAAGGTACTTCCTTTCCCTACTTCACTTCTCACCCATACCTTGCCATTGTGGGCTTTAACGATATTTTGAACTATTGCCAATCCCAGCCCTGTGCCCCCTTTTGACCTCTGTCTTGATTTATCCGCTTTATAAAACCTTTCCCAGATGAAATCCAGATCCTCGGGGGCAATTCCGGTTCCGGTATCGGTTACCTCGACACAAACCTGTTCATTTTCTTTATAGGCTGATATGGAAATATATCCTTTATCGGTATGCCTTAAGGCGTTTTCAATGAGATTGATTAATACCTGCTGCATCCTGTCGTGGTCGGCATAGACCGGGGGCAGGTCGGGTTCAATTTCTATTTTAAAATCAATACCGGTATTTTCGACTTTAGGCTTATATTTTTCTTCAATGGCAAAGAGTATTTCAGAAAAATTTAGTTCTTGTTTATTAAGGGTAAAATTTCCTGTCTGCAATCTTGATAAGTCTAATAACTCGTCTACCATCCGTTTTAGACGTAAAGTTTCCTGATGGATAATGGAAAGCATTTTATTTCTTTTCTCAACATCCTCGGCCATCCCGTCCAGCATGGCTTCTGTATATCCCTGCATTAAACTGAGAGGTGTCCGCAGTTCATGGGATACATTGGCTATAAAATCCCGGCGCATTATTTCTAACTCCCTGTCTTTGGTAACATCTTGGAGAATGCCAACCACACCGATTAAACTTTGCCTTTCATCCAGTAACGGAGTCATCCTGACGGAGATAATCTTTCCTGCAATTTCTATATCTTTTTTCTGCATTTTCTTTTCAATATATACTTTTTCAAACATTGACTTAAAGTCTGCCGGTATTAAGGAGTCCAAAAAATTCTGGCCGGAATTGAAATTATGCATGCTCTTCATTAAAAGATTTCCAGCAGGAGGATTGATTAAAATAATTTTTCCGGAAGCATCAAGGGTTATCACACCATCGGACATGCTGGCCAGGATGTTTTCCAGCTTCTTTTTTTCGTGGGAAAGCTCGGAGATATTGTTCTTTAACCGTTCCGACATATAATTTAAACTGGTACCTAATAAACCTACTTCATCTTTACTATTAACCTTTATCTTATGCTCGAAGTTACCCTTGGCCATCTCGGTAGCTACTTTGTTCATTTGAACCAATGGCCTGGATAGTGTCCGGGAAAGGAAAAAGCTGACCACACTGGCTAAAAGAATAGCCCCGATAGCTCCATAAACTACCAGCCATCTCATTGAGTTTATGGTTTTGGAAATGGGAGCAACCGGTCTATATAGAGTTAAAGCATAATTAATTTCTTGGCCTTCGTAGATGGGAATTGCCGCTGAAAGCATGGGGGCGTCAAAATGATAATGATAGCCCCTTTTTGTTACAATTTCACCCTGAAAAACCTTTTCAAAGTCTTCGGTACCGAAAAAAGCACCGGAACTCATTCCCATCATGGAATCGCAAGCCTCTACCACGCCGCTTTTGTCCACCAGCATAATATGGGCATTGGTGATATTAGTTAATAGGTCTAATTGCACCGTAAGTTGCCGGCTATCAGTTGCGGTGCCGATAACCCGGGCAATCTCTATGCCTTGGCCCACCAATTCTTCCGCTATTTGAGAAAAATAAAAATCCTCCAATAAGCCTGAGAGGCCAAGGCTTAACAATACCAAGACAATTACAATCAAGGCAACCATGGATATCCAAAGTTTACCGATAATACTGTTTCTAATCATCGTTAACCTCAAATTTATAGCCTACACCCCACACAGTGCTGATGTAATCAGGGCTGTTATTCCGGCCTAGCTTTTCCCTTAACTTTTTTATATGGGTATCAACGGTTCTCAGGTCACCGAAATAATCATATCCCCAAACATTTTCAAGGATTTGTTCTCGGGTATAGACTCGGCCCGGATTTTTGGCTAAATAATATAAAAGTTCAAATTCTTTGGGAGTTAAAACTTTTTCCTCTCCGTCCACTTTCACCAGCCTGGCAGGTTTATCAATAATTAAACGGGGAAATTTTAAAATGTTTTGTTCATTTGTTTCAATATTTAATGTTCTCTTTAATAATACTTTAACTCTTTGTACCAATTCCCTGGGACTAAAGGGTTTTACCACATAGTCGTCACAGCCCAGTTCAAAGCCCAAAAGCCTTTCATACTCTTCCCCTTTGGCGGTGAGCATGATTACCGGTTTATCACTAAATCTCCTGATTTCCCGCACCAAACCAAAACCATCGAGTTTGGGCATCATTACATCAATGATAAACAAGTCGTAGTTTTTCTTTTCTATTTTGGAAAGGGCTGCCTGTCCATCGGGAGCTGAATCCACTTCCAACCTTTCCTTCTCCAGGTACATTGTAACCAGCTCTCGAATACCTTCCTCATCATCAACGACTAAAACCCTAGGTACACTCAAAAATTTTCACCTCCCAACCAACGGCCTTTTTTTATCAGGAGGCCCGGCAGTTAATAAAAAAATCAGGAAACAATTTTGCCGTCTCTGATAAAAATGGTCCTTTGGACATGTTTCCGGTTTTCAACATTGTGAGTAACCATGAGAATGGTATGACCCCCTTTGTTTAATTCTTTGAAGAGCTGAATAATCTCAAGGCCGGTAGCGGAATCCAAACTGCCTGTCGGTTCATCGGCCAGAATAATGGGTGGTTGATTTACAATGGCCCGGGCTATGGCCACTCTGCCTTGTTCCCCTCCCGATAACTGGTGGGGCAGCCGGTGCAGTTTTTGGCCTAACCCTACTTTTTCCAAAGCCTTTTCTGCCTGCAGGAATTTATCTTTTTTACTCATTGGGGTCACGGCAAGGGGCAGCATAACATTTTCCACCGCAGTAAGGTAAGGAATTAATTGAAACTGCTGAAAAACGAATCCCAAATACTCTCGACGGAAATCGGCCTGTTTTTCATTGGAAAGATCAAAAACATTTATATCATCAACTATTACTGTGCCCGTTGTAGGGGGATTTAACACGCCCAAAATGCTCAAGAGGGTACTTTTTCCCGAACCCGATGGACCCATGATAGCCACAAATTCACCTTCATCTACGGTCAGGCTGACATTTTCTAAAGCATATACTTTATTTCCGGCCTCGTATATTTTGGAAACATTATTAACAGTAATAAAAGACATTTTCTCTCCCCCAATTTACAGATATCTGAGAGCCTCTTGAGGATCCAATTCGGCAGCTTTATTGGCAGGAAACCAACTGGCAATCAATCCAATCATTATGGCTAATATTAACATTAAAATTCCTAAAACCGGATTCCAACCGATAGATAACTCATAATCCAGCATAGGGGCTACCCCTTTGGCGGTAAAAATCCCCAGGATATAACCCAGCAGTCCGCCCAAAGTGCAGGCTAAAGCTGCTTCCAAAGAAATAACATGGATTATATCTTTCTTTCTAAAGCCAAAGGCTCTAAAAACACCTATTTCCTTGGTCCTCTCATTTACGGCTCCCAGCATTGTTGTTACAACTATTAACACTAAAATAACAAAAACAATAACGGAAACAAGGATGGCAAAGTTTTCAAATCTCTCGATCACTTCTTTTCTTGCTTCCATCATTTCTTTGGTAGTAATTACTTTTACATCCGGAAGCAAAGCTCTTAACTTATTAAGGTTATTTCCAACATCGGCATTACTGGTAAGATAAATTTCTATCAAAGTCGGGCGGTTATCCCCGGCTAACTTTTCAAACAAGGCTAAAGGAACCAAAATAATATTGTCCTCTTCTTGTCCGGTTTCTTCTAATATTCCTGAGATTACTAATTCCTGATTATTGATTAATACGGTATCCCCCGGACCTTTGGCCATTTGCCGGGCTATCGTGCTTCCCAATATTATTTGTTTTTCCTCACCGGCAAAACTTCCCTTCACCTTCAACCAGGGCTTGACGGCAAACTCATTATTAATATTCATGCCTACCAATAAATTAAGCCGGCCGTTTACATCTACTACTTGAACATTTTTCTGCAGAATATATTCGATATTTAATTCTTGAGCATTTGCTTCCAGGAGGCTCAGGACGTTTTCGGGCATGGGTTTAATATCAAAAGCTACATCTTGAGCGACAACAATACCGCCGTAGGAAAGGGACATTTTTTCCGTTTGAGGAATTAGTACGACTTTAGTGCCCAGTCTTTCCAAATCCTTGTTGACTTTGTCATTCATTGCCGTTATCAGGGAAAACAAAGCAACTACGGTTGCAATTCCAAGGGCAATACCGATTATGATAAGCAGTGCTTTTCCTTTTCGCCTTTTAAGGTTATTAACAGCTATATCCCATAATCCCATTCTGCTCCCCCCTTTAAACCATTCTCAGGGAATGGACAGGGCTTTGTCTGACGACTTTGAGAACCGGCAGAACACTGGCTAATATTCCAACGGCTACCGCGAGTATTAACGAGGTAATGGCCAATCTCCATTCCCAAGTTATTAAGACTTCCATTTGGGCTATTAAAGGAGCTAACCACTTAGCCAAAAGGGTACCAATAAAATACCCTATTATTCCTCCCACAAAACTTACCAGCATGTTTTCTAATACGATAATTCCGGCCACATCAATTCTTTTAAAGCCTAAGGACCTTAATATGCCCATTTCCTGGATCCGGCTGTTTACGGCAACCAGAACCGAATTAGCAACAATTAAAAAGCCGATTAAGAATACAATAAAAGAGACAGTACGGGCCAAAGAAGTAAACTTGTCGACAATGGCCTTACGGGCTTCTAAGGCCTCTAAAATAGCCGTGACCTTGGCTTCGGGCAATTCCTTAGAAATTTGGTCAACAATATCTTCAATGGGGCAAGTATAGCACAAAGCACTTATCTCAATGAAGCTTAGCTTTCCTTCCTTATCAAGCAATTCCTGGAGTAACGGCAAGGCCAAATAAAAACCGTTGTCTTCCTCTGAACCTATTTTTTGGAGAATACCGGTTACAATTAACTCCTTATCACCGATAAAAATCTTAGAGCCCACTGCTTTATTTAATCTACCTGCAGCATCACTGCCTAAAACGACGTGATTATAGGCACTGGGAGTTTCTCCTTCAAGGCTCCACCATTTTTTCATTTTTAATTCGGCGGAAAAATCTACACCTATTCCTAAAGTTTTTACTCCGTCAATTTCCAAAACTCCTAACAGCTTTGGAGCAATTAACGCTATATTCTCGGCATTTTTAATACTTAAAACACTATTAATG
>JAAXZE010000046.1 GCA_012720075.1 Clostridia bacterium | reverse complement strand
CTCCAGAGGGGCTTCATCGGAAAAAATGGTATCGGATTTCCACCGGCACCGACTCTCTGAAACCAATTTATTTCCAATTACTTGTCTCTGTCATAGTTTTATTTTATTAATTTTTTAAATTTTAACATTAGATAATCTCTTATGTCAAGGCGAAAAATTTCTGGAAGAGCCCCAAGCTCAGGCTTATTACAATTGACAAAGGTCAAATTTTTTATTATACTTATTTCGAAATTAGTAATTTACTAAATTAGTAGAATAGTAATTCTAAGATTACAAAAGACTGAAGGAGGAGAGTTTAATGAAGATCCCTACTAATTTAAAGCACAAACCGGTTATAGTTGTAGAAAACTATGAAAACGTGGACGGCAGATATGCTTATAACACCGACGCCAAAGGGCTTTCTTTGGGTCTTGCCCAGTGGAATGACCGGGGGAAGGTTGATATTTCAGCCAAGGTATGGAGATATACCGGAGAAAAATGGTCCAGGCAGTCGGAAGAGTTGCCTTTGCACCGGGTTCTCGATTTGGCTATCCTTGTTTGCAGGACAAAACAGCATTTTCAAGAAGCTTATCGCTATGAAAAATTATTTAATACGGAAAAACCGGTAATTGACAGGGTAGGTTTACAGGGAGACGCTATGACGGTAGCTGTTTGCACAGATAATGAAAAAATTGAAGAGGATATTAAGCTTTTCAGTCAAGCCCTTAGTAATGATGATGAACTGATCAGCGAACGCCTGCGGCCTTTGGCCAGAATTTTAAAAGAAATGGGGTATTAACTTGGACAGAAAAAAAGAGCTGAAAGAACTATACAAAGAGATGAAGCCGGATATGGGAGTATTTGTGGTAAAATGCAAGATTAATAATAAATGTTTTTTGGAAGCAGCAAGCAATCTAAGAGGAAAGATAAACGGTACCATATTCAAGCTCAATGCCGGAAGCCATCAAAATAAGGAACTGCAAAGACAATGGATAGAGCTGGGCAAAGAAAATTTTTCGGTGGAAATCCTGGAAAAACTTGAATATGATGAAGAACAGTCAAAAACAGACTACACAGAGGAATTGGAATTACTGAAAATGATTTGGAAAGAAAAACTTCTCCGGCAAAACATGGATTTTTATACTAAATAGTGAATAAGATGTATATTAAGTGACATCGTGACACCGTGACACCGTGACATCGAAAGATATTGTGAAATTGCATCCGACAGCACATCAATTCGATAACATCATGCAGAATATCTTAAAAGCAGATGCGTCCAAAAATTAAACATTCATTTATGATGCATCTTGTAGAAAAACAATAAACCGGACGCATCCCTAAAAAATGACATACTTAGAACACAAGTGTTCAACCTTAACCTAGCGAAGCGAATCCTCAACCTTACGCAGCTTGTTGCCCACGATTTATATTAATAACATGAGTTTTGTGTTATAATGGTTTTTAGTTCTTACAAACAATTAATTTGGGGGTTACTATGTATATCGAAATACTTAAGGCTGTATTTTTGGGAATAGTGGAAGGAATAACCGAATGGCTCCCCATAAGCAGTACCGGACATATGATTTTAGTGGAAGAATTTATCCAGCTAAATGCCTCCGTTGCCTTTAAAGAAATGTTTTTTGTAGTAATCCAGTTAGGGGCTATTATGGCAGTGGTCCTTCTTTATTTTCAGAAATTAAATCCTTTTTCCTCCGGAAAAACCAGGACAGAAAAAAAGGAAACCCTGGAGATTTGGTTTAAGGTTATTATCGGGGTAATTCCCGCCGGAGTTTTAGGTGTGTTATTTGATGATTGGCTAAATGACCACTTATACAATTATCAAACCGTGGCCGTGATGTTAATTCTTTACGGCATATTATTTATAATTATCGAAAACCGTAACAAAAGGCGGTTTAGCCATATAAACACTTTCCGGGATTTAACCTATACCACAGCCTTTTTAATCGGGGTGTTTCAGGTTTTGTCTTTAATTCCCGGTACATCTCGTTCCGGCGCCACTATTTTGGGGGCAATTTTATTAGGGACCTCCCGTTATATTGCCGCCGAGTTTTCCTTTTTTCTGTCCATTCCGGTCATGTTCGGCGCCAGCGGCTTAAAGCTTCTTAAATTTGGTTTTGATTTTACCGGTTTGGAAATTGCCATTCTTGCCACCGGGATGCTTGTAGCTTTTGTAGTCTCGGTAATTGCTATTAAGTTTTTGTTGGGATATATTAAAAACAATGATTTCAAAGCCTTCGGCTGGTACCGGATAATTTTGGGTCTATTGGTATTAGGGTATTTTGTAACAAAAGGTTAAAAAAACCTAACCACAAATAAAAACCATAACAATTATCATAAGTGAAGCCTTGGAGAGATTAGATAATAGAACGGGATGCCTGAAGATTAGAATTTTCTTTTTTTGAGCCCTTAGCGAGTTCTGAGAATTCCTGAAGCCATCGAGATCATTCCTTAACCGTATTTTAGCAGGCATAGCGTTGATAATTATGTTGATAATCGTATTATTTTATCAACAAGCTGACCACTTTGCTTTCAGAGTGGTTATTATTTTTTGTTTCAACGGAGGAAGACATGAACGGTTTAGTCCAAGAGCTTACCGGTTTTTGGAAAGATAAAGAGTATTTTAAAACTATGCTCAATATTGCGGTGCCGGTTATGCTGTCCAATTTTATAGTATCTTTTTTAAACATGGTTGATACGGTAATGGTAGGTAAACTGGGTGAAGCGGAGATTGCCGCCGTGGGTATCGCCAACCAGTATTTCTTTTTTTTCACTATGTTTTTAATTGGTCTTAGTGCCGGTTGCAGCGTGTTTATCTCCCAGTTTTGGGGTAAAAGGGACATCCAAAATATCAAAAGAATAACAGGCATTGGCCTTATCTCTACGGTAATTGTCTCTCTAATATTTATATTCTTTGGTTACTTAAATCCCCGGCAAGTCCTGGCCCTCTTTAATAACGACCCGGTGGTTCTGGCCTTGGGAACACGGTATTTAAAGATAGTACTGGTAAGTTACTTGTTTACCGGTATAACCTTTATATATAGTTTTGTTCTAAGGTCTGTAGGACAGGCAGTCATGCCCATGGTAATCAGTGGGCTGGCCTTAATAATAAATATCTTCTTTAACTATTGTTTTATTTTCGGAAAACTGGGGGCGCCGGCCCTTGGAGTTGAAGGGGCGGCTATCGCAACGGTAATAGCCAGGGTAACGGAAACGGTAATCCTGGTGTTCAATATCTACCTGCAAAAAGGAGCACTGGCAGCAACCCTCAAGGAGCTTACCGATTTTAATGGGGGAATTTTTTTAAAAGCCTTTCAAACCATATTACCGGTTATATTAAACGATATGTGTTGGGGTTTGGCCAGCCTTGTATATGTGGCCGTTTACGGCAGGATGGGCATTCAGGCCGTGGCTACCATTCAGATCTGCAATACCGTTAATAACCTCTTTATGGTTGTTATTTTCGGCTTATCCAGTGCCGCTGCCGTTATGGTCGGAAACAGCATAGGGGCAGGGGAGGAATGGCAGGGCAAAAAATATGCGGAAAGGTTTTGCCTTCTTTCCATAGCGGTGGGCATTTTACTGGGAATACTGCTGGCCCTGTTTACTCCCCTAATCCTTAATCTTTTTAACGTTTCACAGGAAGTCAGGAGAAATTCGGAGATCATTTTATATACCATATCCGTGGTCTTTTTTATCAGGGTTTTAAGCATTATGCTTATCGTCGGCATTTTACGAGGCGGCGGCGATGCAACCCGGGCCTTTTTAATCGAAGGCTTTACCATGTGGTTTATAGGCGTACCCTTGACAATATTGGGAGCCTTTGTTTTCAAATTTCCGGTTTACCTTGTTTATGCCCTATCCGTTCTGGAGGAAATAGTAAAATGTATCTTAGGCTTTTTAAGGTTAAAGTCGGGGCAATGGATTAACAATGTTACCCGCAGTATGACCTAAAACCATAGAAAAAACAAGCCGGCACTTAAAAGGTTAAGTGCCGGCTGTTTCTGTTTAATTCGGTTTATTTATTCGATATTTTAATTTATTTAGTAGTAATATCCCGGTGATACTCCTGCAGTGATTTTAAAGTCCCTTCGCCGAAATTGTTTTCAATATAGGCTCCGATTCCTTTGACACTGGCCATGGCTGCTGCCATGGTGGTGATGTAAGGCACTTTATATTTGATGGCGGATTTGCGGATATAGGAGTCGTCATGGATACTTTTCTTACCTGACGGGGTATTGATGACCAGGTGTATTTCCTTGTTCTTTATACCGTCCACAATATCGGGGCGGCCTTGAAAGACTTTATTAATGAGCTCCGTTTCTACGCCGTTTTCCCTAAGGAAGTTATGGGTACCTTCGGTAGCTTTGATTTTAAAACCTAATTTAATAAACTCCCGGGCAATTTCCAGTGCCGCCGGTTTATCCTGGTCGGCAATGCTGATCAACACCGTTCCGGAAACGGGCAGGGGAGAGTTGGTTGCCTCCTGGGCTTTGTAATAGGCTATGCCAAAGGATTGAGCAATACCTAATACTTCACCGGTGGAGCGCATTTCCGGACCCAGCACGGGGTCCACTTCCGGAAACATGTTAAAAGGAAAGACCGCCTCTTTGACCCCAAAATGATTTATTTGTTTAGGCAATAATTTGCCGATAGGAGAAGCTCCTCCGGTTTCGTGGGCCATTATTATTTCGGTGGCAATCCTGGCCATGGAGATATCACAGACCTTGGAAACCAGCGGAACGGTCCGGGACGCCCTGGGGTTGGCTTCTAAAACAAAAACCTGATCATCGGCAATGGCATACTGGATGTTCATTAAGCCCACCACTTTTAATTCCCGGGCTATTTTCTTGGTATATTCTTCAATGGTTGCCAGGTGTCTGGCCGGGATGGTAGTAGGCGGAATGACGCAGGCCGAATCTCCCGAGTGAATGCCTGCCAGCTCGATGTGCTCCATTATTGTGGGCACAAAAGCATTTTCTCCGTCGGCAATGGCATCGGCTTCTGCTTCAATGGCGTCTTTTAAGAACCTGTCAATGAGAATGGGTCTTTCGGGGGTAACTCCGACTGCTTGAGCCAGGTACTGCCGTAACATTTCTTCATCATATACAACTTCCATTCCCCGGCCCCCTAACACATAGGAAGGACGGACCATTAAAGGATAGCCGATACGCTGGGCAATAGCCAGGGCTTCGTTAAGGTTGGAAGCCATTCCCGATTCCGGCATGGGGATATTCAATTTTTCCATAATAGCCCGGAACCTATCCCGGTCTTCGGCTAAGTCTATAGTATCGGTAGAAGTGCCCAGGATTTTGACCCCGGCCTTTTCCAGTTCACCGGCAATGTTTAAAGGAGTTTGGCCGCCGAACTGGACAATTATACCCAGAGGCTTTTCTTTTTCATAGATGCTCAATACATCTTCCACGGTCAATGGCTCAAAGTATAATTTGTCAGAAGTATCATAGTCTGTTGATACCGTTTCGGGATTGCAATTTATCATAACTGTTTCATAGCCCAGGTCTCTTAAGGCAAAGGCCGCATGAACACAGCAATAATCAAACTCAATGCCTTGACCGATGCGGTTGGGCCCGCCGCCCAAGATCATTACCTTTTTGCGTTCACTGGCGGTTGTCTGGTCCGGTGCGTTATAGGTGGAAAAATAATAAGCTGCATTTTCGACACCGCTGACCGGTACCGCTTCCCAACCTTGAACCAGTCCTAAACTTTTTCTCTGTTCCCGTATAGTTTTTTCCTCTGTATTTAAAAGCATGGCCAGATAACGGTCCGAGAAGCCGTCTTTTTTAGCCTGAATTAATAATTCAGCTGGCAAGGTTTTATTTTTATATTTAAGGATTTCTTCTTCCAGTAAGACCAGTTCCTGCATTTGTTCTATGAACCATTTTTTTATACCGGTCAAACGATGGAGTTCTTCAATACCGGCTCCTTTGCGCAAAGCTTCGTACATGATGAATTGTCTTTCGCTGGTAGGTTCTATCAGCATGGCCAGCAGTTCCGGCAATGAACGTTGATGGAAGTCCTTGGCAAATCCCAGGCCATAACGGTTGATTTCCAGGGAACGAACGGCTTTTTGCAAAGCTTCTTTATAGGTCTTGCCGATACTCATGACTTCACCGACGGCCCGCATTTGGGTACCCAGTTGATCTATAGAGCCAGGGAATTTTTCAAAGGCCCAGCGGGCGAACTTAATAACCACATAGTCTCCGGAAGGGGTGTATTTATCCAGGGTGCCTTCCCGCCAGTAAGGGATTTCATCCAGGGTTAAGCCGCAGGCCAGCAGGGCTGAGATAAAAGCAATGGGAAAACCGGTGGCTTTGGAGGCCAGGGCGGAAGAACGGGAGGTCCGGGGGTTTATTTCGATAACAACTACTCGGTCCGTTTTAGGGTCGTGGGCAAATTGCACATTGGTACCGCCGATGACTTCTATTGCTTCAACAATGGAATAAGCATATTTTTGCAAACGTTGCTGCAAATCGGGACTAATGGTGAGCATGGGGGCGGCACAAAGGGAGTCGCCGGTGTGGACACCCATGGGGTCAATATTTTCAATAAAACACACTGTTAACATTTGGTTTTTGGCATCCCGTACCACTTCAACTTCCAATTCCTCCCAGCCCAGGACCGATTCCTCGACCAGGATCTGACCAACCATACTGGCCGAAATGCCCCGAGCGGCTACCGTTCTTAACTCTTCCACATTGTAAACCAGCCCTCCGCCGGTGCCCCCTAAGGTATAAGCGGGCCGAATTACTACCGGATAGCCCAATTCTTGAGCTATCCTTTCAGCCTCTTCCACGGTATAGGCCGGATGGCTGCGGGGTGTTTCAATACCCAATTTGGCCATGGTTTCTTTAAAAGCAATACGGTCTTCGCCCCGTTCAATGGCATCAATTTGGACGCCGATTACCTGCACACCGTATTTTTTCAGCACGCCGGCTTTGTTTAATTCAGAACACAGGTTGAGGGCAGACTGGCCCCCTAGATTGGGTAACAGGGCATCGGGGCGTTCTTTAGCTATGATGGCGGTCAAGCTTTTAACATTCAAAGGTTCGATGTAGGTTACATCGGCTACCTTGGGGTCGGTCATAATTGTAGCGGGATTGGAATTGACCAGGACAATTTGGTAGCCTAATTTTTTAAGCGCTTTACAAGCCTGGGTTCCGGAGTAATCAAATTCAGCGGCTTGTCCAATAACGATAGGTCCCGAACCGATAATTAAAATTTTATTAATATCTGTTCTCTTAGGCATTTTTTTCCCCCTATATAAATTTTTCTTTTAAATAGAGATTATATCAAAAAAATTATAAATAGTAACGGTTAATGTCTAAAAATAATTTCCTGTTATACAAATTTCCAAAATTCCAAAAATTTTTAATAACTGTACTATAATAGTATTGAAATAATAGTAGATATTTAGTATAATTATACGGCTAGTTGAATTTTAAGTAGGATCATTAATGGTGGTAGGAGACAAAATACAGATTTT
>JAAXZE010000045.1 GCA_012720075.1 Clostridia bacterium | reverse complement strand
TCAGCCACCTGCGTTCTTTTTATTTTATTCGCTAATGCTTTTCTTATGATAATAAATCCCATAGCTTTTTTTGCTACATATTTATTAATAACTATATCGACATTCTGAGCCTGCTTTTTTCGGCAGGCTTTTTTAGAAAAGTTTTATTCCACGGGTTGAAAATTGAGGAGGAGTATCTTGAAATACTTTTTCATTTTCGGGTTCCTCTGCCGGTTGTACAATTAACCCTTGGTTTTCGGGACTATTTTCAAATTGGTCCCTTTGGCGTCGGCTGTTTTCATTGGGTTCCGCCGATCTTTCAGTTAAGAATAGTTCTTCTGGATTAGCTTTTTCCGGATAATTTTCTTTTTCGGGGAATTCTTCTTTAAGGTTTTCTTGGCAACCCGGTCCGGTGATTAAAGCCCGGTAACAGTATGGACCGGCATGAACCGCTACCTGCCTTTCTGTTTTTTTATAACTTCCTTCCAAAGTAAAAGTATAAATCCCCTCTACATTATCGTTATTGAGTTTTTCCCACTTGATAGTTCTGCCTGCCATAGGAATACATGGTTTTCCCTGACCGATAACTACTGCTCCGGGACCTCCCGACGAAATAACATTATGTAAAGGGTTGAAACACAGTTCCAGTGTCCAGCTGGTTATTTCCGGTTCCGGACGGCCGTTTTTTATTACGGAATAAGTCCATGTCTCCCTTTCATCAGCATACTGGGTACCTAAAAAACTTATAGTATAGCCGCCAAGGTCAACAGTATCTGGCATTTTATCATTCCTCCAATAACATATTACTTAAAATCAGCAAAGTATCTTGTAAAGTATTCTCTATAATAGCATATTCAGGAGAAGGGTAGAGGGGACTTTGAAATTTGCCGGTAAATAATTTATTTGCTTCAAACAATTAAAGTTAGTTATTCATATGCTATTAGTGTGAAGATAAAGTGGAAGGGGGTATGGAAATGGTGAATAATGAAGTAATGGAAAATGGAGAATTAAGGCCGGAAGAAAAGGGTATAGCCGAAAAGAAATTGGTAAAATATACCCGTGTTATATCTGGCAAGAGAAAAAATAATCCTCTTAAGGGTTTAGTTCATACCATAAAAGGCATCAAAGACAATATTCAAAAAAAGCTGACTATGATCAAACCTGTTCCCAAACCTTTGCCCAGCTATGGATTAGGTGCATTTCCGCCGCCTAAACCGATAAAGCCCATTCCTATAGTCAGACCACCGGTTAAAACCACTTCCTTTTATAAAAAGCCTGTTTTACCGGATATGAATTCCGGGACTTGGAAAAAGGATTTTTTAGAAGACAATAGTTTTTTTGAAACTATACTAATGGTAATAATCATTTACTTTTTATTAAAATGGTTGTTTGGTTTTAGCCGATTTGATTATTAATTCTGGGAAGGAGGATAACAATGCCTTATAATAACGGCGATTTACAAAACTATAGTCGGACAAAGCCTTTAATTAGAACTGTTTCCAATTTAAAAAATGTTACCAATAATCTTAGAATGTTTGCCGACAGTTTCGAACAATTGCTAAACTCGGTAGAAAATTTTGTGCCAACTTTGGAAATAGCGGCCAAGGGTAAGGACTTATTGGTCAGTAAAATGGTTCCTCCTATGCGGAGACCGGTAAGACCTAACCCTAAGGCGGCTCCCAAAAAGGTTGAAAATGTGGAAAACCCTATGGAGAGCGAGGATGCGAAAGAATAAATCGGCGGCTGTTTAAAGGGATATTGGACTTTTCAATGTTCAATGTCCCTTTGCCCTTTTGTAACTAATCCATTTACCCACTTAGAAAGGGATATATTTCCGTCCCGGACTGAATAAAATTAAAAAGACTTTAGTTTTTAACTGAGGGTAAATTGATTTTTTATATTAGTAAGGACGTTTATGAAACCTTTAAAGTCGACTAGGGGTGGTGGGAAAGTGGATGATTATGGTCTTTTAGGTTTGGAGGAATTAATTATAAAAAACCAAGGTAAGTTTTGGAATTTTAAACATGAACACGGTAAGCTTTTCTTGAAATTATCCCATGATTCCGGTGAGGAAGAAGAATGGAAGGAAATCGGCAATGATTTTTATGGAGGGTTTTCCTTTGCTTTTGACAATGAAAACCAAATTAATTTTATTTATAAAACCGCGCAGGAAAAAGTCAGGTATTTTGCTTATAACCGCCAAGGTGGGGAAGATCTTTATAATATAGCTATTCCTGAAGGGGAATATATTATTTTCCAGAAACTCCTGGCCTCCGGCCCGGAAAAGCGGTTTATCCTGGTGGTAACCGAAGATGTAGAAAAGCGGCACTGGAAAATCTACAGCAGTATCAAAAATGACGGTGCCTGGAAGGAAGTGGAAATTATAGACGGCGGTTGGGGTTTGGGACCGGAGCAGGTTGCTTTAGCCATAGGGAAAGAAAGACAGATTTATTTAGTTTACCAGAAGAAAAACCAGGAAGGATATAATATTGTTTATAGAGTTTACAAAGATGATAATTGGAGTGAAGCATTTCCCGTTGTTGACTCTTCTGATTTTATCTTCAGTCCCTTTATAGCCGTAGATAAGCAAGGGAAGCCCCACCTGACATGGCTGAGGGCAGTCAATTCGGAAATAAGGGTAATGTATACCTGTAAAAACAGGGTCAAAAACTTTTGGGCCAGATGGCAATGGCAAAAGGAACAAGCCATTTCGCCGGCGGGGGTAAATTGTATTTCGCCCACCATTGTTATTGAAAATAGTAACCCTGAAATTTTTTGGCAGGTTTCCGAAGGAATAAATGCTAAGATATTTCGTTATATTTTTGGCGAAAAAAAGGAGCCTGGGCTTGTAGCCACCCACCCTTTGAAAAGAAATTCCTCGGCGGTTTTAGACTTGGATAAGATACCCCATCTGAACAATTATTCAGGAATTGGACCGGGAACCACATTGTTCTTCCTTTTATTAGCAGACGAAGAAAAGCGGCAACTGACGTTATCTAATGTTTTTCCTCAGGAAGAAAAAGAAAACAGTAATGACTTTGATATAAAAAAAGAACTGTTGAAGGAAAAGGTAGAGAGTTTATCCTGTCAAAATACTAAACTAAAGGAAGAATTGATTAAAAAAAACCAGGAGCTTTTTCATGCCCGGAGTGAGTGGGAAAAAAAAGAAAAGGTGCTGGAAAAAGAAATAGAAAGACTTAGACAGAGTTTGCAGGCTATTCAAAAAGCAAACGAGGAGCTAAGGCAAAGGTTAAAAGAAAGGGAAAGTCAGGCAGCAAAAGAAGAGACAGAAAAAAACCTTAAACCCCCAGCGGAGTTAAGGAAGGTATACCCTTTTTTCCCATTTATAAAGAAATAATTCTAACAAAAGGAAGGAGGCAGTTATTTTGTAGATAAAACAATATCCGACAGAATAGGGCTCAATAGATTTGCTAATCGACTATATTAGGCCTTTTTTAAATTTGTCTATTAATACTATCTACTCTAAAATGGTATTATTCAACCTACAACTTGATTAAACAATCAAGTTTTTGGTTTTTTATTGAAAGTCCCGGTTGAATAATACTTTTTTAGGGAGGCAAAGAATGAAAAAGATCATCAGACTGTGCTTAGTTGCAACTTTCGTGTTTGGGTTTTTGTTTTCTTCCTTGGGTCAGAATCCTGCTAATGCGGCAGGCTGGTTAACCCCGGAATGGTATGCCAAGTATTATGGCCAAAAAGATACCAATCCCCAACCGGCTCCTGATCCGGCGCCGACCCCTGAACCTACGCCGCAGCCCGAACCTAACCCTACCCCGGCACCTAACCCTGCTAATGGTAATTATTGGACTAATCCCTCTTATTATC
>JAAXZE010000044.1 GCA_012720075.1 Clostridia bacterium | reverse complement strand
ATAATTAATTATTTTTTAAAAACGGAAATTGGTTTAGCTTTACGGGCTACAGGGGACAACGAACAAATGATCAGGAGTTTAGGGGTAAATACCGATACAGCGAAAATTTTCGGTTTAGCCATTTCCAACGCTTTAGTTGCCCTGGCCGGTGCCCAGATATCCCAATTAAACAATTTTGCCGATGCCAATATGGGCTTAGGAATGTTGGTGGTTGGCTTGGCTTCGGTAATAATCGGAGAAGTTTTGTTTGGGGCTAATTCTTTTCCCAGAGCCTTAATAGCTGTTGTCCTTGGTTCCGTGGTTTATCGGTTGGTGATCGGTATTGCGTTAATTCTCGGCTTGCCGGCAACGGATTTGAGACTGGCTTCATCAGTATTGTTAATTTTGTTCCTGGCATCGCCGCAGATCAAAGCTCGTCTGAAAATAGGAGCTTGAGGAGGATAACATATGTTAGATATTATAGATGTTCATAAGACCTTTTTTAAAGGTGAGGTCAATGAGAAAAAAGCTTTGTCCGGAGTCAGTTTTAAATTAGAGCATGGCGACTTTGTTACCGTAATCGGCGGTAACGGAGCCGGTAAATCCACATTGCTGAACTGTGTGGCTGGCGTCCATATTCCGGAGTCGGGCAAAATTATTTTAGAAGATCAGGATATCACAAATACACCGGAATATTTGCGGGCCGGTCGGATCGCCCGGGTTTTCCAGGACCCGCTGCGAGGGACGGCAGCAAGTATGACTTTGGAAGAGAATTTGGTTATGGC
This sequence comes from Clostridia bacterium, assembly GCA_012720075.1. Classification (GTDB taxonomy): domain Bacteria; phylum Bacillota; class Peptococcia; order Peptococcales; family BICA1-8; genus JAAXZE01. The sequence continues at coordinate 1,768 of JAAXZE010000044.1, read as the reverse complement.
TTTAAAAAGAGGCCAAAAGCGGGGTTTCAGAAAAGCCATTAAGGAAAAGGAACGGCAACTGTTTCGAGAGCGGCTGGCGGTGTTAAACTTGGGGTTGGAGAACCGTTTAAAGGATAAAGTAGGTCTGTTGTCGGGGGGACAACGGCAAGCTTTAACCCTTCTCATGGCAACCCTGCAAAAACCTAAACTTCTTCTTTTAGATGAACATACAGCAGCCTTGGACCCCCAAACCGCCAATAAGGTAATGGAGCTTACCCAATGGTTGGTGAAGGAATTTAAGTTAACCACTTTAATGGTAACCCACAATATGGAGCAGGCTTTAAAATACGGCAACAGAATAATAATGATGGATGACGGTAGCATTATCCTTGATTTAAGGGATGATAAAAAGGAAAAATTAACTGTCGGCAAATTGATGGAGCATTTTGCCAAGACAGGAAAGGGTAGTCTTAATAATGATAGGATGCTTTTAAGCAAATGGGCTAATGCCTGTTGAGAACTTCAGACGTAACGAATAATCGTTACGTTAGCTTGTTGACAAACCAAATTTTTTATCAACGAAAAGCTAGCTCAAACAGTTATAAGGAATGAACTCGGTGGCTTCGGAAATTATCAAAACTCCCCGGCACTTAATTGATAATTTAGTTACGTTTCTTAATTATTCTTTTATTTTTATTCATTATTTTTTAAAAGATACAAAATTGATAGTTTCAATTAAGTGCCGGATCAAACAGTTGATAATTCTAATCCTCAGCCACCTGCGTTCTTTTTATAAAATCTCGCTAAAGCTTTTCTTATGATAATAAATCTCATAGTCTTTTTTGCTACATATTTACTAAATAACTTTGTCGACAGTATGACGTAACGAATAATCGTTACGTCTTTTTTGTTAGAAAAAAGTCGAAAGTGGGTAAAAATACGAAAATCAAAATTTTCCGAAAATTGGAGGAAATGTAATATGCTTAGAAGCATAAAAGGAAAGCTGCTAATTTTAACCTTTATACCCATTTTGCTGTTTTCATTACTGATATTTTTCTACATCTTACCCTCAATTCACGAAAATATTTATAATGAAAAGGAAATTCAAACCAAAAATATGGTTCAGATGGTATTATCTATAACCGATTATTATTACAAAATGGAGGAGAATGGGCAATTAACCAGAGGGGAAGCTCAAGATAGGGCCAAAAATGCCATTAGGGCTATCCGTTTTGGAGAAAACGGACAGGACTATTTCTGGGTAAATGATTTTGAACCTAAGGTAATTGTCCATCCTTTTAAACCTGAATTGGAAGGAAAGGATGCCTCCGGAATCCAGGACCCCGACGGAGTGAAAATTTTTGTTGAGTTTGCCGAAATAGCCCAAAACCAAGGCGGTGGTTATGTTCCCTATGCCTGGCAGTATTATGATGACCAAACAAGAATAGAGCCCAAGTTGTCTTATGTAGCCTCTTTTGAGCCTTGGCAGTGGGCAATAGGTACCGGCATCTATGTCAATGATGTCAATGAGTTGGTAGCTGGAAAAAAACAGTCCCTTATCCTCGCATTTATTATTGTGATTTTTGTAACGGTTTTAACTGTCATTCTTTATGCACATAAAAATATTGTTAAGCCTTTAATAAAACTTAAGGACTGCATGGTTTTAGCAGAGCAGGGGGATTTAACGGTTCAATCGGATATAGTCAATTCAGATGAAATTGGAGTTCTTTCCCATGGTTTTAATCAAATGATTATTGCCAATCGTAATTTAGTCCAGGATATTAATGCT
>JAAXZE010000043.1 GCA_012720075.1 Clostridia bacterium | reverse complement strand
GGGTAAGATAACAAATATGGGACTAGTTACTAGAAAAATGACTAGTGGCTAGTTCTCTTTGTTATCCTAATTTTATTTTTGAATAATTTCTGTGTTGGGAAAGGAGGATGTGCCATGGCTTCTGAAAGGGTATTATCTTTATTTTTAGCGTTGCTTTTATTTTTTCTGGGGCTGTTAGCCGTTGCTTTGGCTGCGGGATGGACAATCCCCCTGGATTATTTGGAAAATTTTTTGAGCGGGACCAATGAAAGATGGGTTCTGGGGCTTTTGGGAGTATTTTTTGTACTGGTAAGTTTTTTTCTTTTCCGCAATACTTTTAGAGTAAAAATCCCTACCCAGACAGAGATAATAAATACTTCTTTAGGAAAAATAAAAATTACCAATAGTGCTTTGGAACATATGGTTACCAAAGTAACCAGAGAGATAAACGGCATCAAGGAAACAAAAGCCATAATAAAAAATACATCGGGCGGTATCGCCATTTATATTCAAGTGAGTTTGTTACCTGATATTAATATCCCTGAAACAACCATGATGATTCAAACCAAGGTAAAAGAATATTTTGGAAAAGTTGTCGGCATTGGGGTTGAAGAAGTAAGGGTCTTGGTTACAAAATTAAGTACCGATTTAAAAAGCAGAGTGGAGTAATTAGGTGGGAGGTGTAATTCATGAATTTGAGCAAAATATTGGAGGAATTATTGACCCACCATAGAGGTAAGACTTTCGGCATAGCCTTCGGTCTACTTTTTAGCATACTGGTCATTACGGTAGGACTCTTGGAAACGGTTTTTATAGCCATATGTATCTATATTGGTTATATTATAGGCAAACGCTTAGATGATAACGAAAGCTTCAATGATTTGGTACATAAACTCTTTAAAGATAAAAAATAGGGGGGCATAACGATTTGAAACGTCGGCAAATAAGGGAAATAGCCTTTCAAATAATTTACCAAATAGATGTTGGAAAAAATGACGTAGAAACTTCCTTGCTGCAAAGAATCGAAGAAAATGACATGAATGAAAAGGACCAGGCTTTTTGTCGCAGACTGGTTACCGGCACCATAGAGAAGCTTTCGGAAATAGACCGACTTATTGAAAAATATGCTCTGGAATGGAAAGTCGACCGGATGTTGAGTGTTGACCGAAATATTTTACGGTTAGCTATATTTGAGATGAAATTTTTAACGGAGACTCCCCCCAAAGTAGCCCTTAATGAGGCCATTGAATTGGCTAAAAAATATGGTTCCGAAGAATCGCCCAAGTTTATAAATGGGATATTGGATCGAATTATTAATAACGGTGAGTAAGATGGACCTTTATTTAGGTATTGATACCAGTAATTACACCACCTCTGTTGCAGTAGTTGATGCTTCAGGGCATTTAGTGGCTGATGAACGAAAAATGTTGGAAGTAAAAAAGGGAGCGGTAGGTTTAAGACAGTCGGAAGCGGTTTTTCAGCATATGAAGAATTTACCTCTCCTTTTGGAAAGGGTTTTTAATAAAATAGATACAACTAAAGTCAGGGTAGTGGCCGCCAGCGGAAAACCGAGACCGGTGGCCGGTTCTTATATGCCTGTATTTTTAGCGGGATTAAATACGGCTAAAATTTTGGCCGGGGCCTGGGGAATTCCTTTGGTCCAAACAACCCATCAAGAGGGACATATTATGGCCGGATTATGGTCAGTCGGTGGCGTAATATGGGAAAAATTTTGTGCATTGCATATTTCCGGCGGTACGACAGAGGTTTTGGAGGTAACGGTAGAAAATACCAAGCCCCTTAGATTTAATATTGTGAAAATTGGCGGTACTGAGGATTTGCATGCGGGCCAATTTATAGACCGAATCGGAGTAAGATTGGGTTTACCCTTTCCCAGTGGACCCAGTTTGGAAAAACTGGCGGAAGAAAGCTTGGAAGCTATTGAATTTCCTTTTTCCGTACGGGGTCTTACCATGAGCTTTTCCGGACCGGAAAGCCACGGCCGCCGTTTAATAGAAAAAGGCGTTGAGAAAAGCCAAATTGCCCGGGGTGTGGAAAATTGTTTAATAAAAACACTGGAAAAAGTTATTTTAAACACTTATGATATATATAATTATACAAATTTTTTACTGGTCGGAGGTGTTGCAAATAATAAATATCTTCGCACTAATTTAATCAGCAACCTGAAAAAAAACAACGAAAAAATCTGTTTGTTATTTGCCAGTCCTCCTTACAGTAGTGACAACGCTGTTGGGACAAGCATGATTGCTAAAAGCAGAAATGGAGGTTATAGTCACGATGTATAAAATCATTAAAAAGCAGAATATTGGCGAAAATATGGCTTTGTTTGAAGTAGAAGCCCCCAAAATAGCCAATAAAGCGCAAGCCGGGCAATTTGTAATTGTCAGAATTGCCGAAAAAGGGGAAAGAATTCCTTTAACCATTGCCGATTATGATCGGGAAAAGGGAACTATTACTATCATCTTTCAGGAAGTGGGTTGTACAACCAAAAAAATGAGATTGCTGGAAGAAGGGCAAAGCATATTGGATTTAGTGGGACCTTTGGGACAGCCTACCGAACTGGAAAATTACGGCACCGTTGTTTGTATCGGCGGTGGAGTAGGGATCGCCCCAATTTACCCAATTGCCAGAGCCTTAAAAGAAGCCGGTAATAAAGTGATTTCCATTATCGGTGCCAGAAATAAAAATCTTTTGTTCTGGGAAGATAAAATGCGGGCTGTAAGCGATGAACTTTTTATCACCACTGATGATGGCAGTGTAGGACAAAAAGGTCTAGTAACCGATGTTCTAAAACAGTTAATGGAAAAAGAAAAAATTGATCGAGTTTGGGCCATCGGTCCCATGATTATGATGAAATTTGTTTGTCTGACAACAAAACCTGCTAATATAAAAACCATTGTCAGCTTAAATCCCATTATGGTTGACGGTACCGGCATGTGTGGCGCTTGCCGAGTTCAAGTGGGAGACGAAACAAAATTTGCCTGTGTAGACGGGCCTGAATTTGACGGCCATTTAGTGGACTTTGATTTGGCCATGCGCAGGTTAGCTTATTATAAGGATGAAGAAAAAAGAGCATTGGCTCAGCTTGAATGTCAAGGAGGTGGCTGCGGATGTCACTAAAAATTCCCCGCAATCCCATGCCGGCACAGGATGCCAAAGAAAGAATTCGTAATTTCCAGGAAGTAGCCTTAGGATATGATGAAGAAACGGTAGTGTTGGAAGCTCAGAGATGTTTACAATGCAAAAAGCCTCTATGTATGCAGGGTTGTCCTGTAGAAGTGGATATTCCTGATTTTATTGCTGAAGTTAAAAATAGAAATTATCAAAAAGCGGCGGAAATTATTAAAACAAAAAACAGCTTACCGGCGGTTTGCGGTCGGGTATGTCCCCAGGAAAACCAATGTGAAAAATACTGTATTTTAGGAATAAAATATGAACCGGTGGCCATTGGCCGGATTGAAAGGTTTGTTGCCGATTGGCAGGCGGAGCATGGTCAAACGGATGAAAATATAAATGTCACTCCCACCGGAAAAAGGGTGGCAGTAGTAGGCGCCGGCCCTGCCGGATTAACCTGTGCCGGGGATTTGGCCAAATTAGGCCATGAAGTAACGGTGTTTGAAGCCCTGCATGTTCCCGGTGGAGTTCTGATGTACGGTATTCCCGAATTCCGTTTGCCGAAAAAGGTTGTCCAAAGGGAAATTGAATATATTAAAAAATTAGGTGTTAAATTTGAAACCAACAGCGTAATCGGCAAGATTCATACCGTAGATGAATTATTAGAGGAGCAAGGTTTTGATGCGGTATTTTTAGGTACCGGTGCAGGTTTGCCGTATTTTATGCAAATTCCCGGTGAAAACTTAAATGGTGTGTATTCAGCCAATGAGTTTCTGACCAGGACAAATTTGATGGGTGCCTATGATTTTCCCATTACCGATACACCAATTAAAGTCGGGAAACGGGTAGCCGTTATCGGGGCCGGCAATGTTGCTATGGATGCCGCACGGACCGCATTAAGACTGGGCGCTGAAGAATCCTATATAGTATACCGTCGTTCCCGTGAGGAAATGCCGGCCAGACATGAGGAAGTAGAACATGCCGAGGAAGAGGGAGTTAAATTCCTGCTTTTGACAAGCCCAGTTGAATTTAAGGGAAATGAAAACGGCAACATTACTTCTATAGTTTGTATTCGCTATGAATTGGGCGAGCCAGATGCTTCCGGAAGAAGAAGGCCGGTGCCAATTCCCGGGTCAGAGTTTGAAATGGAAATAGATAACGTGGTTATGGCCATCGGCCAGGGTCCTAATCCTTTAGTAACTTCCAGTACACCTGGTTTGGAATTAACCAAGAAAGGTAATATTGTTGCCGATGAAGAAACAGGTGTCACCTCCAAAAAAGGTGTATTTGCCGGCGGTGACATTGTAACCGGTGCGGCCACGGTTATTTTAGCCATGGGAGCAGGTAAAAAAGCCGCCAGGGCCATTCACCGATATCTAACCGAATAGGGTGTTATTCAATGTTTAATGCCAAAGCATTCCTAACTGTAAAAGAAGTGAACTTATATATAAAGAATCTCCTTGATGGAGATTCTTTATTATCTAATATATGGGTAAAAGGTGAAATATCAAATTTTAAAGCCCATAGCTCCGGCCATTTTTATTTTACCTTAAAGGATGCATCGGGCACTTTAAAATGTGTTATGTTTAAAAGCCGGGCCCAAAGGATTAAGTTTATGCCCACCCATGGCATGGAAGTATTGGCTCAAGGTTACATTTCGGTTTTTGAACGGGATGGCCAATATCAATTATATGTTGAGGATATGCTGCCTTCGGGTGCCGGGGCTTTAAACATTGCCTATGAACAATTGAAGGAAAAATTAGCCCAAGAAGGTCTCTTTGCTTCTGAGCGAAAAAGGAAACTGCCTTCTTTTCCCCAAAGCATAGGTATTGTCACCTCTCCAACTGGAGCCGCCCTAAAGGATATGCTCACCATCATCAAAAGACGTTCGCCCCATGTTAAGATAATTATATCTCCAGCCCAAGTACAGGGTGCTGAGGGAGCCGATTCCATTTGCACGGCTTTGGAAAAAATCTATAAGCTGCCCATCGATGTAATAATTGTCGGACGGGGCGGAGGGTCGCTGGAAGAACTTTGGTGTTTTAATGAAGAAGCTGTTGTTAGAAAAATAGCTTCAAGTCCTGTGCCCATTGTCAGCGCCGTCGGTCATGAAACCGATTTTACCCTTTCCGATTTTGCTGCCGATATCCGGGCGGCAACACCTTCTATGGCCGCAGAATTAGTCACGCCCTTGGAAACAGAACTGAATTTAAAATTGGTTACCATGCAAAACAGGTTGGTTAATGCTTTAAGAAAAATATTAGCCCAAGAACGGCAAAGGGTTAGTTATTTGGCTAATCGGCAGGTAATCAGGGATCCCCAAAGAATTTTTACCAAATACCAACAGGAATTGGACCAATTAAGCAGCAGATTAATTAACGGCTATCACCAAAATATTAAAGAAAAAAAAGCCAACTTGGTTCTTTTAGCAAATAAACTTGACGCTTTGAGTCCGTTAAAAACTATTAACAGAGTTTATTCTTTGAGTTATAGTATAAAAGGGGAACTTATAAAAAATATTGAGCAGGTAGAAATAGGAGATATAATTCAGGTATTTATCTCTAACGGGCAATTAACCTGTTTAGTTCAAGAAAAAGAGGAGATTAGCCATGAAAAAGCCTTTAAATTATGAAGAGTCCGTTAACAAATTAGAGGAAATCATAAGGCAATTGGAAGAAGGGGAATTGCCTCTGGAACAATCAATCCAGTTGTTTACCGAAGGTATGGATTTGGTAAAGACTTGCAATCAATACCTGGAACAGGCCGAAGAAAAAATAAAAATTTTGGTGGGAGATAAACTGGAGGATTTTAGCCCCTCGCAAGAATAGGCAGCTTAAATTAATTTTTTGTTTCCAGCTTGGAAGCCGGGTTGGAGAAAGGAATGATATTCGAATTGGAACTGAAACTTTATCTGGATGAGAGAAAAAGAATAATTGACGAGGCTTTGGATAAAATTCTTTATAAACCCGATATGATGCCGGGCCAAATACACCAGGCCATGCGTTACAGCGTTTTTGCCGGCGGAAAGAGGCTGCGTCCTATCCTTTGCCTGGCTGCTTGTGAAGCCGTCGGCGGCAAAATGGAAGAGGCAATACCTGTAGGATGCGCTTTAGAGTTAATTCATACCTATTCCCTTATTCATGTTGATTTGCCGGCAATGGATGATGATGATTTGCGGCGGGGCAAACCAACCAATCATATTGTCTTTGGTGAAGCTTTAGCAATTTTGGCCGGTGACGCTCTTTTGACCTATGCTTTTGAAATTATTGCCGACTTAGGCGTAAAACGGGATGAGAGTAAAAAGTATCTTCAGGTAGGTTTGGAGATAGCCAAAGCAGCCGGTACACAGGGTATGCTGGGCGGCCAGGTGGTGGATATTTTATCGGAAAATCAAAATATTAGCCCGGAGACCCTTTATTATATTCATCACCATAAAACCGGAGCCCTTATTAAGGGCTCCCTGAAAGCCGGAGCCATTATTGGAGGAGGAAATCAGGAACAAATTGAGTCCTTGCTCTGCTATGGTGAGAACCTGGGGTTGGCTTTTCAAATCACCGATGACCTGTTAGATATCTATGGTGATGTGAAAAAAACCGGGAAACCGGTAGGGAGCGATGACAAAAATCAAAAAGCCACCTTCCCGTCGATATTTGGCATCGAAAAGTCTAAAATTATGGCTTCCGAGGCCATTGAGGAAGCTTGTAAGGCACTGAATTCATTCGGCAGCGAGGCCGAACCCCTCAGACTTTTGGCCAAGTCTTTAATTAATAGAGAAAGCTAACGGAAAATGACCCATTACATTTACATTCCTTTTGTGGAGCGATGCTCATGTTTTTTCAGGAAATTATCAACAACCAAATTTTGAAAACAACTTTATTAGCTTGGGCTATTGCTCAGTTTTTAAAGGTTTTTATAGTTTTGTGGACTCAAAAGAAATGGGATTTTACTCGTTTGGTGGGGTCAGGGGGCATGCCAAGTTCCCATTCGGCCTTGGTTACGGCACTGGCCACTTGTATCGGCAAGAACTTTGGTTTCGATTCAGGGGAATTTGCTTTGGCTTTAACAATAGCCTTAGTTGTAATGTATGATGCTGCGGGAGTTCGCAGGGCGGCAGGAAAACAGGCTGAGGTTTTAAATCAGATTATTGATGATTTATACCATCACCGTACCGAGTTTAACAGGGAAAGACTTAAAGAATTATTAGGCCACACTCCTATAGAAGTTGTAGCCGGTGCAGCATTGGGTATTACCATTGGAATAATATTTTAGCTTATAGAAGAGAATGGCAATTTGAAAATTCCTGAATACTGTGTTAAAATATCATGAAGTGAAAGATAGATGGCGCAGTATTCTAGTCGGTCAGCTAATTCTGAAGGCGGGCTTAAAAATCCGTCATAGGGCATATCGATGAAGTTCCTGGTGTTGGCTTTGGACGCCCAGTCTGGGGCTTATACTGGGAGTTAAGGAGAGAGGGCGATCCGCAATGGCATGCGGGCGTTGACCCTGTCTCCGTGGAGGCCTAAGTGCGTGGATTTTCGCCCTCGCGTGAAAATCTATGGCTTAGGGTTAACCTGTATTCGGTTAATGCTGGGTACAGCGTAGCCTGCCTTGAGTGAAAGGGGTGAATGGCCTAAAAGGTACTTTATCCATCATGGCCATGTTGGATAAGGTATGCTTGAAACCTCTTTTGCAAAAGAGGCTAGGAATTAGTTATGATCGTCGAGGAAATCTCCTAGACTGTTTACCGGGCGGTAAGGCTTGTTGGGGATTAAAGTGTGGACTAAGTGGTAATCCAGTTCTATTAGCGGTGACGCTATAGGATAATGTTAAAGGGAAACCGCCGGTTGGGCGACCGCCGGTTCATTATCGGGAAATCCTGCTGGACCTAAGCCACAGAGTTTACTCAATAAGCTGCCATCTATCTATAGTTTTAATTAATCGCTTTATGAGACCTAGTTGATAATAAAATATTAATTAAAATGATAAATGGTTATAAGCCGGAGACTATACACTGTTTTAGCTATGGGAATAGAAGCATTAACTATTTGCTATGTTTAGTGCAAATATACATGGAGTGATTTTTTTTGGGTAATAATAAAAAAAAGCATCCCCTGAAAAGCATTAAAAGCAGTATAATCATTGCTTTGGGGACCTTTATAGTGAGTATTTTGATATTTATAGCTTCCGAATTATTTTTACAATCGGTAGCTTTTTTAATAGGCTTAATTCTTCTGATTATAATAATATTATTCGGGATAATATTTGATATAATCGGTGTGGCGGCCGCTGCTGCCGATGAAGCGGCTTTAAACGCCAAAGCAGCTGTAAAGATTTATGGCGCCCGGGAAGCGGTTTACCTTATAAAAAATGCAGATAAGGTTTCCAGTTTCTGTAATGATGTTATCGGGGATATTAGCGGCACCCTGAGCGGTGGAATTGGCGCTGCTTTAGTATATCGATTAATTTCTGTTTCTCCGGAACTTACTAAATTAATAG
>JAAXZE010000042.1 GCA_012720075.1 Clostridia bacterium | reverse complement strand
TTCCCGAAGCCACCGAGTTCATTCCTTATAATTGTTTGAGCTAGCTTTTCGTTGATAATAAATATGGTTTGTCAACAAGCTGAGCAGAGGGAAAACTCTGCTTTTTTTGTACCCAATTAATAGATAGGCACATTTAATAAAAAGGTGTAAAATTAATTAAAGTATTTTATATTCTATTGGAGCCCAAAGGCAGGGAAAAAAATGTGCGGTCGTTTTACTTTAGCAAAGAAGAAAATAGATATAATTAATGAATATCAGCAAAAGTTTAACTGGAAAATTATCGACCTTTCCACTAAGAACTATGCTCCAAATTATAATATCACGCCTTCCCAAGAAGTGAGCGTCATTTACTGTGATGATTTAAAAGTCTATTTTGATTATCATCAATGGGGGCTGATACCTCGATTGGCAAAAGATAAAAAAATAGGAAGTAAACTCATAAATGCCCGGGTGGAGACTGTTGCTGAAAAGACTTCGTTTAAAGATGCTTTTTTATTCAACCGGTGTTTAATCATTGCCGACGGTTATTTTGAATGGGGCACTGCGGGGAAGGAAAAGATACCTTATTACTTCTTCTTAGATGAGGGGAAAAGTTTTGCTTTTGCCGGTCTAAGAGCGGTTTGGCAGGACACCGGTGAAACCATTTTTTCATGTTCTATCATTACCACTGAAGCAAAGGGAAAATTTAAGGAAATTCATCCTAGAATGCCTGTTATTTTAAAGCCTGAGTATGAGAAGGATTGGATAAATCTTGAACTAAAGGACAATGACAAACTGTTTGAAATTCTAATGGACAATTACAATGCCAAGTTAAATTGCTGCCAAGTTTCCAAGGAAATTAACAACCCTAGGAATAATGGGCCCGAGTTAATTAAACCTGTTTATACTCAAATGAAGCTTTTTGATTAGGTTTTATATCTCAATAATATAATATTAAGGGTGGCCATTGGTCACCCTTTTTTAATCAGCTATTCTTTTACTAAAGCTGGCTAAAGTTGTGCTGTAGTTAATTCGTACCCTTTTCCACCGGTAGGGGTCCTGGGTATGGGCGGCTTTTCCCATTTGGGTTGTTACCGCTGCCAGATAACCGGCTTTTTTACTTTCCTTTATCACCTGTTCATTGAACTGTCCCGAGGGATAACAGAGAAATTTTACCGGCTTGCCGGTAATTTCTTCTAAAACCTTTTTAGACTTGGCCAGTTCCTGTTCCAGTTGAGCAGCCGAAATTTTCGTCAGGTCCTTATGAGAATAGGTATGGGAACCGATTTCCATTCCTTTGGCAGCCATTTCCGCCACCATCTCGGTTGTAAGACCGGTGGGGGTATTAAACTTTGACGGATATAAAAAGAAAGTTGCCTTCATATCCCTTGATAATAATAAGGGTAAGACAATGTCATACATATTGCGGTACCCGTCGTCAAAGGTAAGGACTACCGGTTTTTCCGGCAAGGGCTTTTTATAATACCAGTGGGCATAAACATCGTCCAGAGTTACTGTGCTATACCCATTTTCTTTGAGCCAGTCCAATTGCCGGACAAAATTTTCCGGTTCGACATAAAGTTCTTTCCAGGGGCCGCTGGGGGTACCGATTTCGTGGTACATAAGAATAGGGATTTCCTCTCGTAGTACAAAAGGCTGTTGAGGTGCGGTCATCTCTTGATTTAGAGGACCCATAAACAGTTGGCAAAGCAATAATAATACTGTAAAATTATGCACTAAATTCACCCCGTTAAGAAAAATACAGATGTATTGTACCATAAAAAAATACACAAACTAAAGTCATGTTGAGGAAATTTATTTTTTATGGGACTTTAGGCTGGATAACAGAAATACTGTGGACGGGATTAAAGTCGCTTTTGGCCGGCCGTTGGACCTTGGACAGCCATACCTATCTTTGGATGTTTCCCATTTATGGTCTGGCTGTTTTTTTAGAATATGTCCATGAGGAAATTCGACCTTATAAATGGTGGGCCAGGGGGCTGATTTATATGACTTTAATCTTTGGTGTTGAGTATCTGACCGGTTATCTCTTGGATAGCCTGGTGGGGGCCTGTCCTTGGGATTATAGTGATAAACCCCTTTCAGTAAAGGGTTATATTCGATTGGATTATGGACCGGTTTGGTTTATGGCCGGACTGCTTTTTGAACAAATTCACGATAAAATTGTCAAAAACAACTTTAATTTTTTTTAAACTAAAGAAAAGAACAAAAGGCTTCCCTTGACGATAGGTGTGGAGGGAAGCCTTTCTTTAATTTGTCCTCTTAACGTGGATAACCAGCAATAATCCTTGGACAAAAGAAACCCGGGCTGTGTTATGTGTAAATTCATTGCTTAAGCCCCGGGTAGGACCTAAAAAAAGGGTTTCATTTTGAAGTTTATATTTTAGACCTTGAGTAGTAATTCCTTTTACTTCTTGGGATAAAGGGAATAAAGATAGATAATCTCCGATGTTTCCTGATAGTTCCAGTTCTTTATCAACTACATAAATTTCATGGTTTTCATCTACCAGTTTTGTTTTAATGCCGGATTTCAGGGGAAGGATCAAAAGCATTAAATTGGCAAACAGGTGGTCCGTTCTTTTGCCCAAAGCTCCCCAGATAATTATTTGGTCGGGCTTGAGACTTAATGCTTTTAGTAAAGCCAACTCCAGGTCTGAATCATCTTTTTCGGCAGGATATTTTACAAATTGGGTATGGCTTTCGTTGAGAGCTTCATAAACTTCGCTGTCAATGGAATCCAAATCCCCTATCACCAGATGGGGCTTAATCCCCAGTTTAAGAGCATACCTGGCTCCCCCATCGGCACAAATGATATATGCATCATCTTTTAATTGCCGTCGGTAAAAATCAAGATCATTGAAACTGCCGTTGGCTATTATGATGACTTCTTTTTCCCCCGGCATTTTTACCACCATACCTCTCGCTTAGGTTTAAGAAATTATACTAATTAAATAATAATCTATTTTAAAGATT
>JAAXZE010000041.1 GCA_012720075.1 Clostridia bacterium | reverse complement strand
GCTACAACCTGGGCAGTTTCGTGAACGGCAACCCCCGACCATGTTCCAAACTGCAAATCCGTCAAAGCTAAAATTTTGCCAAGGAAAGGATAAAGAAATATAGCCAGTACGCCAAATATGGTAATAGTTGCTACAGAAAAGGTCACTTCTTCATCCCTGGCATCTATAGCAGGAGAAGCGGCTACTATAGCGGTAGAACCGCAGATGGCAGTACCTATACCGATTAACGTGGCAAGCCTTTCCGGTAACCCTAACTTTTTACCTATAGCATAGGTGACTGTTATAGCAAAAGTAACACAAATTAAAATTATTGCCAAAGCTTTGGCTCCTGTTGTTATAACGGTTACAAAACTAAGACTTAAACCTAAAAGGATAATGGCTCCTTTCAACACTTTTTTAAGGGCAAAATTTATCCCTTTTTGAAATACTGGACCAACACCAATTGTATTTTTAATCAAGATGCCTGTAATTATGGCGATAATAACAGCACTAACAGGTTTCTGACCCCCGATGACAATCAGCCCATGCAAAAATTCCGAAAAATAGCCTATAATTACTGCTAAAATCAGACCGGGAATAATACTGTTTTTAATATTCATAATTTCGCCTCCACAGATTGTATCCTCTGGTATGTATTTTAAATCCTAAAATTTTAAATGTTAAATATATGATGATAATAAGATTTATAACTTGAAGATTATAAATAAAAAAAGAGCCGATCGCCAAACCAGCTCTCAATAAGACTCATTATTAAGCTTATCTGCATCAAAACCGTTCATTATTGTTATTTTTAAAAGATTTTCCTGATAACATTTTCACCGTTTTACCCACTCTTATTTATTACTTCCGAACCCCATATACCTATTAAAAGGCTTTTTGCCAATTCATTATCGGGTTCGTGGTCAATAACCGCTTTGAGAAATTGTTCTGCTTTTTCTACCTGTTTGGTTTTAACCGCTTTATTAACCATCTCAGATAGAAATTGCTCTCTCTGTTCATAAGAGCAGCCCTGATACTTAACCCACCAGATATTTTGCTGGTAGTCAAAATCTTCTGGGGCAAGTTTTTTCCCATTGTTATTAGCCAAGCCGAAAAATAGGCTTAAGAAAAACAAAACAAACCAGAAGTACCCTAAAGGCCCGTCGGGAAGTAAAAGCTTAGTTATAACGGCAAGGCCTGTAAACCAAATAGCTACTGACATAAAAGGGCCCATGAAAAAAGTACCTCCAATTTGTGAAATGTTTCCTATATAAAATTATATTATAGTTTTTTGTTTTTTTAAAGGTATCAATAATATTATTAGCCGCATTGATTTTCTTTATTGCCCAAAGGGATACCTGCCGTCTCGGCAGTTAAAGGGTCCAAGGCAAATAAATCCTTTTTGCTAAGCTCCTTGATGCTTGTTTTTCCTAAAGCCCTTATACCCTCCTGCATCTCTTCCTGGCAGGATTTAAGAAATTTGGCTAAGTTTTTGGCTCCTTCTTCAACATTCAGCTTGTGTTGATATTTACCCTTAAAAAAAACTACTTCAGGAGGCGGCTCCCATGGCATGGGTTTAAGAACCTGGGTATGAGCCATAGCAAAAAGGGCAATGCTTCCGATATAAACTGCATCGGCACCCAAAGCAATGGCTTTGAGGAAATCCCCGGGGGTGGTCAATCCCCCTGATATTAATAAACTTACCTTGCCTTTTAATTTATTTTTTTCAAAGAAAGCGGCTGTGCGACATAAGGCCCAAAATAAAGGTAATCCAAATTCATCCTCCAGTATTGGAGGAGTATTTTTCGTTCCTGCTTCAGCACCGGCAACCGTAACAAAATCGACCCCTGCTTCAATCAATATCTCTAAATCCTTTTCCAAATATTTCCCCGCAGCAATTTTAGCACCGATAGGCACTCCACCGGTTATAGTCCTTAATTCAAGTACTAAATCCTTTAGGCTTTTATAATCGTTACTAATATTAGGAAAGGCAGCATGAACCACTCCTTTTTCTCCCCTTTTTAAACCCATTCTTTTTCTTACCAACCAGTCAATTTCCTTATCATCAATATAATGCCCAACTCCTCCGGAAGCCCCTTGACCAAAATATATTTCAATCATATCGGCCTTTTTTAAAACTTCCGGTTCTTTACTCCACTTACCCCTGCCATATTGAAGAATCAGCTTATCTGCAGCTTTCCTTTCAGATTCCAGGAAAGGACCTTCCCCTGTATTTGTGGCTGTTCCCGCTAAACTACTTCCTTTTGCTAAAGCAATTTTAGCCTTTTCCGATAATGATAAACCATAGGCCATGGCTGTTATCAGAACAGGAATTTTGATTTCTAAAGGTTTTTGGGCACAAGGGCCTATGATTACGGAGGTGTCGGGGATAATCCCTTCATCGGTAGGGAAAGTGTTCAATTGGGCAAAATTAAACATAACTCCCTGTAAATTGGGAAACTTTTTCGGACTGCCCAGCGGTCTATGGATTATTGAACCGGCTTCGGTTCTGAGGTTTGTTTCCACAATGGTTTGGAGACCATATTTTCTGGCTACCGATAAAAACTCCCAAAGATTTTCCACATAGGGATCGGTCATTAATGTCTTCAAAAAATAATTGGTCCCTTTTTTGATTAACTTTCTTCCCAACCAGAGAACCCCCAAGGCGCCGGCAGCTCCTAAAGCCGAACCCAAAGCGATTTTATTTAATAAATCATCATTCTTTTTTGCCACTTTATTCTCCCCTGCCCCGGTATTTAACCAGTATCCCTACATTCAAAGGTTTAGCCTTTGATATTCCTCCCAGCCTACCTGGCCGGTTACTTTTAATTTATTCGCTTTTTGAAAATCTTTGACCGCCTTTTCGGGATTATAGCCGAAAATACCGTCGGCTTTGCCTTCTAAAAAACCTAATAATATCAGCCTTTCTTGCAAAGCTACAACATCGGAACCCCGGGAACCGCGAATTAATGTTCTTTTATTGTAAGATAAGCGTCCAAAAGGATTGCCGACGATAATTACTTCGGTGTTAATTTTGACCCACGAATAGAGAAGTTCCACGTCCCTGTTATACATTCTTATACAACCATGGCTGGCCATTCTGCCAATGGACCAAGGTTTATTCGTACCATGAATTCCATACTTTCCCCAGGGCACATTCAAACCCATCCACCGGGTACCAAAACCGGTGCCCCAATTGACAGCTTTATGAACAATTTTAAAATTGCCGACAGGAGTAGGGGTGGAAGATCTGCCGATGGCAATGGGAAACACCTTAAAAGGTTCGTTATCATCAAGGACAATTAACCTTAATTTAAATGTATCCACAATTATTTTTACCTCACCCTGGGGCGCTTTCGGTTTTTCTTCACTATCGGCAGAAATTTCTTTATCTGCAAGCCTGATCCAAAGGTAATCCTGGACAATACCGTCGGGATTAAGGCCGTTATCGATCTGAAAATCCCTGACGGCTTTTTCTACCTCAAAATCATAAATACCATCAATAACTCCCTGGTAAAAACCCAGTTCTTTCAACCTTTCCTGCAATTCAACCACATCAGTCCCAACCATAGGAGGGTCCTGTAACCAAAGTTTTCTTGTCCGTTCATAATCGGCCCCCTGAAATGAAGCCAGATTATTGGGCCAGCTGGAACCCGTCAGACAAAAAACTGCTAAGATTACTAAGAATAATATCCCTAATTTCTTCATACCTCGCTCCCTGAAACTCAAATATTACCAACTTCATTGACAGTTATTTGATACTTATTTTTAGCGAAAAAAATTTTTTAATACTCCTTCCCGGTTGAAGTCTTGGAGATGTTCTACCTGGTTTATTGGATGTAATAAAGGTTCTAAAATAAATGTTGGGGTGGGGCAGGAAAATAAAATGCATTTGGTCGAATACCTGTAGTCGCTCAACTACCCTCATAGAGGAGGTATTCTTCCAAATGCATTATCAGTTTATCAAAAACCTGCTCCTTTTAAAAG
>JAAXZE010000003.1 GCA_012720075.1 Clostridia bacterium | reverse complement strand
CGATTATATTTTACCATATTTAAACAATAAACAACTAGAGCAAATTATTAAAAAATGGAGAATGGATAATTAGTATTTAGGCGACTTATTGGGTTGTATTCCATGCAAGCGAAAATCCCTGACGCATCTGCATCTGAGCATAGCTTAAAGGATGCATCTGCTTTGGAGTGACTTTTTTGGGATGCATCAAAATAAATTGGCATTCATCGGTTGCATCATGCATTTTGCTTGAGGAGAGATGCATCTCCAAAGATTTACTTTCTTCGG
Organism: Clostridia bacterium; assembly: GCA_012720075.1. Lineage (GTDB taxonomy): Bacteria > Bacillota > Peptococcia > Peptococcales > BICA1-8 > JAAXZE01. The sequence goes on along the minus strand of JAAXZE010000003.1, from coordinate 7,328 downwards.
ATGCATCATTCAATATTTCCTTCATGTAACACCTACCAATGTCACGGTGACACGACGTCACGTTTATTTTTAACCTCAACCTAGCGAAGCGAAAACTCAACCTTTTTTCTAAAACTTTTACCTTTTTCATTATCTTTAAGGTACTCTTTGGGTATCTTCACTTCTTCAATGGCCTTTTGGGCAATGGAATTATCGACCAGTTTTTCAAAAGGAAGGGTTTCGGCTATTACCCCGCTGGTTATCAAAACATTTTGCATTTTCTGCAAGGCTTCCTGGGTAGTAAAGGGATTTAATGACCAAGTTCCGTTATTTTGATAGTCGGTAACGACGGCTATTATTAGGGACTGGTCCAGTTTAGGGAAAAAGGGCTTTAGCTCCCGGGCGATTTCTTGAGGACTATGAAAGTTGCACCATAGCTGGGCTTGATATAATGCCCTGACGAATCTTTTTATAACTTCGGGTTTTTCCTGAAGATACGATTCCTTAGCAATAAAGGTAGTATAGGCTATATCTTCAATTTCCTCGGCCAGTGCTAAGGCTAAATATGCTTTGCCTTCATTGACCAGTTGGTATGCTTCCGGCCCTAAAAGGTGAACAAAATCCCCGACTCCTCCTTTAAAGGCTCCGACGCAAGCCTCTTTGGGAATATTCCGGATAACATCCACCGATTTATTGGGTTTGAGATCATTTTGCAAAAGAAGGTATTCTAATATTAATTGGGGAGTGGAATAGGGGATACCCCCAATAATTATTTTTTTCCTGAGATTTTCCCAGGAAAAGCTCTCCAGTTTTTCCCGGGACAAGAGTAAAGACGGGTCTTTATTAACAAGTTGGGCAAATATTATTAAATTTGGATTTTCCTCTTTTCTATTTTCCATAATAGGTATCTGGGAGCCTGCAAGTATTATTTGGGATGTATTGTCATTAAGAGAATTAATCAAGTCTTGGTTAGTGGCCAGGGTATTATATTTTACATCTAAGTTTTCCCCTGCAAAAAATCCTTGAGATATGGCGATGTAGACCGGTGTATAAAGAATGGAGTGGGATATTCCTCCTAAAAATACCTTTTCAGCAGGTTTTTCTTTTTTTCTGAACTGACAACCGTTTAACAACATACTGATTATTAAAAACAAAATAATCAATATACAGGGTTTTCTCTCCTTATTAACCACCATACCGCCCCCTACGACAGATTAATAATATATATTTATCTCGAGACGCAAAATTTACTCTTATCTGAATATTTTTGAGCAATTATACGTAATAATTACTAATAAAAAATGAGGGGTGATAAGGTGAGAAAGTTTAATATACGAGATAGAGTAAAAAAGCTCACCGGCGAAAAAGAACAGGGTTTAAGTTACTCGGCCTTATGGTATGGCCTTTTGACGGCCGGTTTTCTCTGGATGGTCCTGGTGGGACTGGGTGCTGTTCTTGTTTTAGCGTTAACGGAAGGAACCGTTTATTCAATGGCTGATTTATTAAAACTGGTTACCTGGTCAATATATTTTTTAGGAGGGTTTATTGCGGCTTATAAAGCCGGATTTAGCGGATGGCAGCATGGACTTTGGCTAGGTTTATTCCTGGGGCTTTTTTCAGTAATATTTTTGCTGGAAATAGTTCCGACAATCATTGCCTGGCAGCAGGTAATTTTCCAATGGGTGGCAGCCGCTATCCTGGGAACATCCGGAGGAATTGTGGGGCAAAGGTTACTGCAGTCCAGAAAAAACAGAAGGGGCTATACTTTCAAGGAAGCCAGAAAGGAGAAGCTTTTTAAACTTGACAGGAACTGATAATGTTGTATATTATTTTTATAAGTTGCAAAACCGGAAACTCCAAAGATGGGGAGGAGTAAGGAGTTCCTGTGCCAAAGAGAGGGGAATCCATAGGCTGGAAGATTCCCTGGTTACAGTCTCCCGAAGGTAGCCCCGGAGGAATGAAGCTGAACGCATCTGGCTTAGCGCCAGTTATAGCCGGTAGGTTTCATCGGGTTGGCCCGTTATAGCCTTTGGAAGTGTCACACAGCTTGTGTGGAAATTAGGTGGTACCGCGGAAGATGCCTCTTTCGTCCTTATTGGGATGAAGAGGCTTTTTTTAATGGAGAATGGAGAATTGATAATGGAGAGTTATTAAAGCAATTTAAAATGGTAAATTGGGAATAGAGAGTTCCCAAAATAACTTAGAAACCCAAACAAAACGGATAAACCATAGGGGAAAAAGAAATTGGCGGTTGAAAAACGGGAAAAATAATTCTCAATTCTCAACTCTCAATTTTCAATTAATAAAGGAAGGAGTAGGTGTTCAAAATGGAAGAAAGCAAAAATTTATCTAAAGTTTATGATCCCAAGCAGGTTGAAGCAAAATGGTATACCTACTGGGAAACCAATAAGTATTTTCATGCCGACGTAAAAAATGAGGCCCCCCCTTTTTCTATCGTCATGCCTCCGCCTAATGTAACCGGCTCCTTACATTTAGGACATGCCCTGGATAATACCCTGCAGGATATATTGACCCGTTGGCGCCGGATGCAGGGCTATAATACCTTGTGGCTCCCCGGAACGGACCACGCCGGTATTGCTACCCAGGCCAAAGTTGAAGAACAACTGGCTAAAGAAGGACTCAATAAGCATCAACTGGGCCGGGAAAAATTTTTGGAGCGGGCCTGGGCTTGGAAGGAGCAGTACGGAAATAGGATTACCCAACAACTACGGAAATTAGGCACCTCCTGTGACTGGGATCGGGAGAGGTTTACCATGGATGAAGGCTGTTCCAAGGCCGTTAGAGAGAAGTTCGTCAATCTTTATAATAAAGGTCTGATTTACCAGGATAACTATATCATTAACTGGTGCCCCAAATGCCAGACAACTATTTCCGATATTGAAGTGGAGCATAATGATACACCGGGTAAACTTTATTATTTGCGTTACCCAACGGAAGACGGAACCGATTATATTATGGTTGCCACCACCCGTCCCGAGACCATGCTGGGCGATACGGCAGTAGCCGTCCATCCCGAGGACAAAAGGTATGCTCATCTAATCGGAACCAATTTGGTCCTACCCATAGTAAACAGAATTATTCCTGTTATAGCCGACAGTTATGTTGACAGTGAGTTTGGGACCGGCGCTGTAAAAATCACTCCGGCCCATGACCCCAATGACTTTGAAATGGGGAAACGCCATGGTTTGCCCCAGGTGGTAGTCATGGATAAAAATGCCGTCATGAATGAAAATGCCGGTCCATATCAGGGAATGGACCGCTATGAGTGCCGTAAACAGATTGTTAAAGATCTTGAAGAAAAAGGCTTTTTAGTTAAAGTTGAGGACCATGGTCATGCAGTAGGCCATTGTTATCGGTGTGATACCGTTATAGAACCAATGGTCTCCAAACAGTGGTTTGTAAAAATGAAACCGCTGGCCGAGCCGGCAATCCAAGTGGCCAAAGAGGGGAAGGTAAGGTTTGTCCCCGAAAGGTTTACCAAGATTTATTTGGATTGGATGGAAAATATCCGGGATTGGTGCATTTCCAGACAGCTATGGTGGGGACATCGGATTCCCGTTTGGTATTGCCAGGATTGCGGGGAGGTTATTTGCAGCAAAGAAGATCCTAAGGCCTGCAGTAAATGCCATTCGGAAAATCTGGAGCAGGACCCTGATGTGCTGGATACCTGGTTTAGTTCCGGTTTATGGCCTTTCTCCACTTTAGGCTGGCCCGAAGAAACGGAAGACCTGAAGAAATATTATCCTACCAGTGTTTTGGTGACCGGCAGGGATATAATTTTCTTCTGGGTGGCCCGGATGATTTTTTCCGCTCTGGAATCTATGAAAGAAGTGCCTTTCAGAGAAGTATTTATTCATGGCCTGGTTTTGGATGCCCAAGGCCGCAAAATGAGCAAATCCCTGGGGAACGGCGTTGACCCCCTGGAAGTTATTGAACAGTATGGCGCCGATACTTTAAGATTTATGCTAATCACAGGAAATACACCGGGTAATGACCTGCGGTTTCAGTTTGAACGCTTGGAGGCGGCCCGGAATTTTGCCAATAAAATCTGGAATGCAGCCCGTTTTGTCTTAATGAACTTGGAGGATTTCTGCGAAGATGTTGATCATTATGAATACAGTTTGGCCGATCAATGGATTCTGAGCCGGTATAACTCAACGGTGGGCGAGGTTACCAGGCTTTTGGAAAAATATGAGCTTGGAGAAGCCGGCCGAGAACTGTATGAATTTATCTGGAATGAATTTTGTGATTGGTATATTGAACTGGTTAAGCCCAGACTTTATGGCAAAGAAGACTTAATAAGCAAAAGAACCGCCCAAAAGGTTCTGATTCAGGTACTAAGAGGAACCATGGAGCTTCTCCATCCCTTTATGCCCTTTATTACAGAGGAGATCTGGCAGCACTTGCCCCATGAAGGGGAAACAATTATGCTGGCCCAATGGCCTAAGGCCCAAAAAGAATTAATTAATAAAAATATTGAGTCGGAAATGGCTTTAATTATGGATACAATCAGAGCTATCCGCAATCTCCGCAGTGAAATGAACGTTCCCTTAGGTAAAGAAGCGGAGGTCTTCATTGCCGCCAATAAACAGGATGCTTTGGAAACAGTGCAAAAAGGACAGGCCTATATTAAAGTTCTGGCTTCGGTCAGCGATTTGCATCTTGAATTAAACATAACTGAAAAACCGCGGCAGGCGGTAACCGCAGTAATTCAAGGCATGGAAATATTCCTGCCGTTAAAAGGGCTGGTAGATATAGAAAAAGAAACTGCCCGTTTGCAAAAAGAATTGGCCAAAGTAAATGAAGAAATAGAACGGTTGGAAAAGAAATTAAATAATCCGGGATTCATAAGCAAAGCCCCGGCGGAAGTTGTGGAGAAGGAAAGAGAAAAGTTAGCCAATTATCAGGCTAATAGGGAAGCACTTTTGTCGCGGGTTAAGACTTTGGAGTAGTATAACAGCTTGCGGGTAATATTATTAGGTCGGTGTGACGGCTAATGGGTTTTAGATTTTTGGTCGGAGTGACGTCTTCCAAGTAAAAATTTCGGGTCGGTTATGTAATAACTTGATTTTAATTCCGACCCCAAATAATAACCCGGAAGCCGTCACACCGACGTGCATATTAACTTCAGAATCGTCACTCCGACCTGCAGGCTATCCCTATAAAGACGTCATCCCGACGTAGAGCTTAACCCAAAAGACGCACACCAACCTTGGTCTAGCCCATAAGCCAGAAAGGAGAATTCTATGAACTACCAGGAAGCTCTGGAATACCTTCATAAATTATGTAAATTCGGTATTAATCTGGGTTTGGAAAGAATTGAGAATCTCCTTGACCATTTGGGAAATCCTCAGTTAAAAATAAAAACCGTTCATATAGCCGGGACCAACGGTAAAGGTTCCACTGTGGCTATGCTGGCCAATATCTTAAAAGCCGCCGGGTTTAAGGTAGGAGTCTATACCTCGCCCCATTTACATAGTTATACCGAGAGGATAAGTATTAACGGGATTAATATTTCTCATTCCGATTTTGCCGAAGAAATGGCTAAGGTTAAAGCCGTAGTCCCCCAAGTACTGAAAGCAACCGGTGAAAATCCTACCGAATTTGAAATTTTGACTGCCATGGCTTTTGATTATTTTTCAGCCCAAAAGGTTGATATAGCCGTTATAGAAGTAGGAATGGGCGGCCGCCTGGATTCAACCAATATCTTATTGCCCGAGGTTTGTGTTTTGACCGGTATAAGTGCCGACCATATTGATTACCTTGGCCCTGCCTTAACCGATATAGCCCGGGAAAAGGCAGGCATTATCAAAAAAGGCATTCCGGTAGTCAGTTCGCGCCAGACCGAAGAAGTTTTGCAAGTAATTAGAGAAAAAGCTGAAAATGTCGGCGCTCCATTATACCTAACGGAGGATTGCCGCTATACTCAGCTATCTTATAGCGTTTTCGGTCAGCAGTTTGCCTTGACTACACCCAATAAACAATATGAAAAAATACCCCTGGCTTTATTAGGGGACCACCAATTAGAAAATGCCGCAACGGCCGTTTATACCATTGAGATACTAAGGTCTTTAGGCTGGTTTATTAATGATGAAGCCATTATTGAGGGACTAAGGACCGTTTACTGGCCGGGGCGTTTGGAGTACCTATGGCTTAAAGCCCCCGTTATTTTTGACGGGGCCCATAATAGAGCGGGGGCAAAGGTATTGGCGGAAGCCATTCCCAAGTATTTCAGGTACAAAAGAATGATTTTTGTTTTAGCTATTTTGGCTGATAAAGAAAGAGAAGCCATTATCAATCTATTAGGTCCCATAGGCGATGTGTTTATCGTCACAAAGGCTCCCAGCGCCAGGGCGGGTCAATGGGATGATGTGGTCAATTTATTGCGGAAATTTAACAAAGAAGTTTTGGTAAGAGAAAATAATCAGGAAGCTGTTGACTTAGCTTTTGCCATGGCCGAAGAAGGAGATTTTATTTGTTTTACCGGATCATTATACTTTCTGGGTGGAATTAGGGAGTATGTTCTAAAAAAATATGCCCTCTCATAATATTGGTAGAAGAAGTAAAAAAAGTGGGGGAAGGCTATGCGAAGGCTTTTCGCGGCTATACTATTAGGAATTGCCGTTTTTGTGACCGCAGTATTATTTGGGCAAGTTTTGGGCGGTTTTTATATTTATAATCTGGTCTCAGGGGACAACCCTCTTATTTCTGAAAAAGACCCCGCCCCTAAGCAAGAAACGGTTCCGGCCCCTCTGACCAAAAAAGTCTTACGCTTGGACCCTATCGAATTTTATACAATTCAGGCAGGTATTTTTCAGAATGAAAAAGATGCCGAGAGGGCATTCCACTATGCTCTTGAAGCTGAGAAAATCCACGCAACACTTTTTAAGCAGGCGCAGGACAATGCAAAACAAGGGAAAGACATATCATTGGATAAACTCTACGTATGCCCGATTTGCGGACATACCGGAACCGGTGAAGCTCCCGATGTATGCCCTATCTGCGGTGTGAAAAAAGAAAAATTCAAAAGCTTTTAATCTATTCCTTAATTAATGTTAAAACGACAACTTCAGGGTGGTTGAAAAGCCTTTGGGGAAAGATACTGTTCCCCAGCCCCCTGCTTACAACCATGGTACTGTCACCCATTTTGTATTCCCCTGATGTATATTCGGGAAGGACTCCCTGATTCGGAGCAACCAGACCGCCTATAAAGGGAAGCCTTATCTGACCTCCATGGGCATGTCCGGATAAAACCAAATTAAATCCGTAATCACTGTACAGCGGGAACATATCGGGTCTGTGGGCCAACAGGATCTTGACCGCATCAT
>JAAXZE010000040.1 GCA_012720075.1 Clostridia bacterium | reverse complement strand
TATTGGGACTGCAGCGTCTTTAACGGGTTGTTCTACGGTTCAATCGGTAGCCGGTACAGGTTGGATTCCCCAACAATATCAGGTGCCGGGGTCTTGGCCTGTCCAGGTAAAAGGAAGAGTGCCAATTGACCCCGCGAGCCCATCACTGGCAAGGGACGATAAGAAATGCATACTTTGCGGTCAGTGTCTGGAAGTTTGCAAAAACGTGCAAAGCGTTTTTGGTTATTTTGAATTACCGGTAAAAGATGATTTTATCTGCATCAATTGTGGTCAATGCACTCTGTGGTGTCCTACCGGAGCTATTACTGAAAAAGATGATATTCAAAAAGTAAAAGATGCTATTGCTGATCCGAATAAAGTGGTTGTTGTTCAAACAGCTCCTGGTACCAGAGTCGGTTTGGGTGAGGAGTTTGGTTTGCCTGCCGGTTCTTGGGTTCAGGGGCAACAGGTTGCTGCTTTGAGGAAACTGGGTTTTGATAAAGTGTTTGATACCCTGTTTACAGCCGATTTGACTATTATGGAAGAAGGAACTGAATTAGTCCAAAGGATTAACGGTAATAGTGACGCACCTCTACCGCAATTTACTTCCTGCTGTCCGGGATGGATAAAATTCTGTGAATACTATTATCCTGAGCTTATTCCAAACCTTTCCAGCGCCAAATCCCCTCAGCAAATGGCAGGAGCATTATTTAAAACATATTTTGCAAAAGCATCTAATATCAAGCCGGAAGATATCGTAAGTGTTTCCATTATGCCCTGTACCGCCAAGAAATTCGAGTGCAGTCGTCCTGAATTCAATTCTTCTGGAAAATATTGGAATAATGAAGAAATTCGCGATGTTGATGTAGTGCTGACAACCAGAGAATTGGCCAGGATGGTTAAAGAAGCAGGTATTGATTTGACTCAGTTGCCTGAAGAGGAATATGACAAACTTTTGAGTGAAGGGTCGGGCGCCGGGTTGATTTTCGGAAATACCGGCGGAGTAATGGAAGCAGCTGTAAGATCGGCTTATTTTCTTTTGACCGGAAACAAAGCCCCCGAAATGTTATTCAATCTTAAGCCTATTCGGGGTTTAGAAGGAATAAAAGAGGGTTCTCTGAATATTCCCGGAGTGGGTACCTTAAATATTGCCGTTTGTCATGGATTAAGTAATGCCAGACAATTGGCAGAAGCCGTGAAAAGAGGAGAGGCTCCTTACCACTTTATTGAGGTTATGGCTTGTCCCGGCGGTTGTATTTCCGGCGGCGGTCAACCCAGAACTTCAGTACCTCCTCAAGACCATGTCCGTGAGGAAAGAACTAAGAGTATATACAATAAGGATGCATCCTATGTTTTAAGAGAAAGCCATGAAAACAAAGAAGTACTTGATTTATATGAAAACTTCTTGGAGCATCCCCTTAGCCATACAGCCCATGAACTTTTACACACTACTTATACATCCCGCGCTGATAAATTAGTGGCTAAAAAGTTGTTTTAAGGAATGTGAGGAGGCGAAACCATGAGTAAAGGGGTTTTAGTAGATATAACGAAATGTGTTGGTTGTGGCAGTTGTACCGTGGCCTGCAAAATGTGGAACAGCTTAGGCTATAAAAAAGATATTCCCAATCAAGGGACAGATGCCGCTTTAAACGAAGAAAACTGGACCACGATTACCTATAAAAAGGTTACGGTAAACGGAGAACCGGCCTGGAGATTTGTCAAGGAACAATGCTTGCATTGCCAGGATCCTGCATGCGCTTCGGTTTGCATGTCCAAAGCCATTGTTAAGACTTCCGAAGGACCGGTAGTTTATGATCCTACATTATGTGTAGGTTGCCGTTACTGTATGATAGCTTGTCCGTTTGAAATTCCCAAATATGAATGGAATAAGGTACTTCCTTCAGTTACCAAATGTCAGATGTGTGCCAATAAAATAATAAAAGGTGAACAGCCGGCTTGTGTAAGTGTTTGCCCGACTCAAGCTTTAACCTTTGGCGAGCGTAATGATTTATTGAAATTAGCTGAAAATACTATTGCCGCTGACAGTAAATATGTGAAGCATATTTATGGTCAGGAAGAGGCAGGAGGTACCGAATGGTTATATATCTCCGATGTGCCTTTTGAAGAGTTGGGGTTAAAGACAAATATATCCAAGATTCCATTACCCCATTATACCCACGAGTATCTCAAGAATACGCCTACAGTATTTATCGGTGGCAGTATTTTATTTGCAGCTTTAAGTTTTTATACTAAACGGCGCTCAGAAGTAGAAAAACATAAGAAGAGTTAATTTGAGGAGGGTATTACCATGAATACTAAAAATTGGAGTTTTAAAATAACTCCTGTTAGGATATTTTTGTTTGCTTTGGTTGGTATGGCCGCTTTATTAGGCGTTTACCGTTTGTTCACCGGTTTGGGTGGAAGTACCAATTTAAATGATCAATGGCCCTGGGGTCTATGGATCGTACTTGATTTAACGGTAGTAGCTTTGGCCGGCGCAGGCTATAGTTTAACCTTATTGAGCCATGTACTGCATATTAAAAAATTCAAAAGTGTTGCCCGCAGAGCGCTGTTAATTTCCTTAATGGGTTACATCTTTGTTTTGCTTACCCTGATTTTAGAAATCGGTCGTTGGGATAATTTCTGGCGTCCGATAGTATCTTGGGGTTACCATTCTCCCATGTTTGAAGTTTATATGTGTATTTTAGCCTATATGGCAATGATGTTACTTGAGTTTACCGAAATCCTTACAGAAAAAATCGGCAAGAGATGGGCTAAGTTGGTTCATGCAATTTTACCGGTAGTATTCATTTTTGCTGCTTTGTTGCCTTTTGGCCACCAAGCATCTTTAGGAGCCATTTACCTGATTTTCCCGGATAAATTGCATCCAATTTGGTTTACACCAATGTTGCCTTGGTTATTCTTAATTTCTTCCTTCTTTGTAGGTTTGGCTGTTGTTGTCTTTGAAACTTTGTTCTCCAGCAAACTGAGAAACCAAGAAGTTGATATGGAAGCCTTAAAAGGTCTGGCTAAGGTTTCCGCATGTATCATGATTGGTTATTTGGTATTGAAAATTGGCGATTTGATAAGCAAAGGGGCATTTTCCCATGTGTTTTCCGGAACCGTAGAAGGAAATATGTTCTTACTGGAAATGATAATAGGTGTAGTTCTTCCCATTATAATCGCCTTTAGCCCAATGATTACCAAGAAGAGCGGCTTGGCTCTGTTTTCGGGTTGCGCTATCATAGGTGTAGTGCTAAACAGATTTAATGTTATCATTGTCGGAATGTATGATGCTTTAGGACCAGGGTACGTTCCTTCCTGGATTGAATGGGGTATAAGCATTGGTCTGATGGCAGTAGTTATTTTAATGTATACCTTTATCGTAGAAAACTTTGCCATTTTCTCACCTGTTGAAAAATTCGACGAAGAAAAAGGTTACGTTGGAGTTGGAAGGAAGCATGGAGTGAGTTATTAAACCCTATGCCGATTGTTGTGCGGGAAAAATATAGATCAGGGTTTTTGCTACCATCATAAATTTATGATGGTAGCTTTTTTGTTTTGAAAAAATGAAAGACAAAAAATAAAAACCGCCTGTTGGCGGTTTGTTTAACCGGCGATCTTATTATATAGCTTTGCTAAACGTGATTTTTTGTTAGCCGCGTTATTTTTATGCAGGATACCTTTGGAAGCTGCTTTATCAATAACTTTAATAGCTTTTCTCAGAAGTATTTTTGCGTCTTCAACTTTATTGTTATTTACAGCCTCTTCAAAGCGTTTGATGGCCGTTTTAACAGTGGATTTTACTGCACGATTTCTTAAAGCTCTCACTTTAGCCTTATTTGCCCGTTTAATGGCTGATTTGATATTAGCCAAGGATGTCACCTCCCTTAAAAACATGAAAATATCTATTTAATTCCGTATTTTTCAACAGACAATATTCTATCATGCAGTTTCCAAAAATGCAACTAGAAAGCTGTTTTTATGAAAACCGTTTATTTAATGCCAATATGGGACAAACTATTTTTAACCTGCCTTGGCGAAGGAGGTGAAAATTTTGATTGGTGCAATTATAAGATTTATTGTTTCAGCATTAGTATTATTGGTTGTAAGTTGGATTTTGCCCGGTATAAGCGTCAACGGTTTTACGGGAGCTTTGTTTGCTGCGGCGATTATTGCCCTTTTAGGCTGGGTAGCCCAAAGTTTAATGGGTAAGAATAATTCCCCCCAAGGGAGAGGAATTGTTGGTTTCATCTCGGCAGCCGTTGTATTTTACCTGGCCCAATTTATTGTTCCTAACCAGTTATCGGTCTCAATTATAGGAGCTCTCTTGGCCGCCTTGGTAATCGGTTTGGTCGATGCCTTTATTCCGACAACATTACGGTAAAATTGAAAGACATAACCCCAAATCCTGCAACATATATATCAACTATAGCCGTTGATATAAGGCAGGGAGGGGTTATTTTGTTTCTAGGAAAGAGGAAACTGTCTTTATATAAATTCGGTAAAAAAAGGTCCAAGCTGTACTTCACCATGGGTATAGGCTTGCTTTTTATTTTTGGTCTGTTCATTGCAAATGTTATGAAAGACCCTGCTGTTACGGTTAGTGCCGGTGGAGAAGAAATACAAGACTCCAACCAAATACTGGTAGAAATGGCCAAAATATTTACCTTGCTGGATATAGACCTTTTAAAAATGCAGGAAATCTTGGGTGAGGGTTGTCCTTTAGTGTATAACCAACAGGAAATGGGTTATAGTTCCGGGATTAGCGGGCAAAAAATAGTGTTACTGGCTTTAAATTATATTACCGGACTAAACACCGGTGATCCCATGACAATATTTCAGTCTCAGTTTGCCCTTTTGACCGGTAATGAAGTTGCGTTGGCGGCTCAAAGCGATGACCGGTATTGGACGTCCAATGAAATCCATGAGGAAGATTTTTATTTAGATACACCGCCGGGCATGGATGATTGGCAATTTGAAATTGACCCCGACCAACCCGTTGAGTTAACCAAAGACCCGGTGGTTTTAGTTTATAATACCCATAACGCCGAAACCTATCAGCCTACTGATGGGAAAGCCAAACTGGAGGGTAAAAATGCCGGAGTTGCCAAGGTAGCTCAAGTACTGGCGGAGGAGCTTCAGGAAAAGTACGGTTTAAAAACCATTCGTTCAGAAACCATTCATGATTATCCGGACTGGTCAAGGTCGTATATAAATTCCATGCAGACGGTTCAAGCCTTGTTAAAAGCCAATAAAACCATCCGGGCAGTTTTTGATGTTCATCGGGATGCAGGATTTAAAAGTAAAGAAACGACTACGGTAAAAATAGCAGGCAAAAATGCGGCTTCTCTGATTATTGTTATAGGTACCGAACACAACCGCTGGAGGGAGAATTTGGCTTTTGCCGAAAAACTGGAAGCCAAAGCCAATGAGCTTTATCCCGGGCTAATCCGAGATATTAGAATTGCCGAAAACCGCCGTTATAATCAGCATCTCCATCCCGGCTCTATGATTTTGGAGTTCGGCTGCGATTTAAACACTTTGGAAGAGGCCCAGTACAGCGCTCGGTTATTTGCTAAAGTAGTTGCGGAAGTGATAAAAGGAATAACTTAAATTTGAAATGGAAAAAATAACAAGTAATGTATAACCAGGGTAAGCTTTGGAGGAATAATTGTGGTTTGGAAAAATCGTATAATAGTTGCTGTTTATTTGCTGCTTTTATTGGCTTTAGTTATTGTGGGAACCAATATCTCTGCCCGGAAATTGGCAATGGCCGTTGATAAGGAAATAACACCGCCTTTTATTGTTACTCCTTTGGACAATGGTAATTACCGCTTGGATATTTTGGGAGACAGTTACCAATTTTCGACCCTTTCTATTCAAAATAGTTTATCACTTCTTGAATCTTCTATACAAAACTCTTGGGTTACTGTAAAATTTAATTTAGCATCCAGGGTTGGTTATCTTCGTTATCATTTATCAAACGGTGTTGAACAATTGACCCGGGATATAACTAAAATATTGCCATGATGCAATTTTAAACAAGCATAGAACAGTATACTTTCAAAAAGCAAGGTGAAGATTGATGGCTAATGTCAAGGCCGGCGGGGTAGCCAGGGCGGCAGGAACAATTATGATTGCCATGGCTCTTTCCCGTATTTTCGGCTATGTTCGGGACGTTGTTATATATACCAATTTTGGGCAAGATTATCGGACCGACGCTTATAACGCCGCCTTTTCTATTCCGGATTTCTTATATTATCTTTTGGTGGGCGGTGCCCTTAGCTCGGCTTTCATCCCTGTTTTTTCCAGCTATCTGGCAACCAACCAAGAGGAGGAAGGCTGGGAGGTAGTCAGCACTATTTTTAATATTGTAATGGTGTTGATGCTAATTGGCATTGCTTTAGGTTTAATTTTTACGCCCCAATTAATAGCCTTACTGGTGCCGGGATTTACCGGCGAGGCTTTTAGTTTGACGGTGTTATTAACCCGGGTTATGTTTGCCCAGAGTTTTTTTATGGCTTTAAACGGTATCTCCCAGGGCATATTGCATTCTTATAAGCATTTTTTTGCTCCTGCTTTAGGCTCCGTGCTTTATAACCTGGGCATTATAGTAATTGGTATTTTGCTGGTTAGCAGGCTGGGAATTCTGGGTTTTTCCATAGGTGTAGTTATAGGGGCAATGCTTAATTTTCTGGTTCAGGTTCCTGCTTTGCTCAAAGTAGGAGTAAAATATAAACCCATTGTTAATCTTAAACACCCCGGTGTTAAAAAGATTTTTGTTTTAATTCTTCCTGTATTTATCGGTTTATCGGTTAGCCACTTAAATCTTTTTGTCAATCAATACCTGGCATCTTCCTTGTCTTACGGTATGATTTCTGCCCTAAGGGCCGCTCAAAGGATTATGCAGCTGCCCATCGGCGTTTTTGCCATTGCCGTGGCCTTGGCTGTTTTTCCTACTTTAACCGGCCATGCGGCCCGGAAAGAGGAAAAGGAGTTTAAAGCTACTTTGTCGTTGGGAGTTAGGACGGTTATCTTTATTACTCTGCCGGCAGCGGTAGGTCTTATTGCCTTAAGGGTTCCCATTGTTCGGGCCATGTTTCAACAAGGCCAATTTACTTCCGGCAATACCGAGGCTACGGCCTATGCCTTATTGTTCTACTCTTTAGGATTAATCGGCTATTCAACCCAACAGGTTTTGAACAGAGCTTTTTATGCTTTGCAGGACACCAAAAGTCCGGTTACTATAGGGATAATAACAATTATAATCAACATTGCCCTGAACTTTATTTTGATAAAACCGTTGGGACATGGAGGTTTAGCCTTGGCCTATTCCATTGCCGGGTTAGTCAATATGGTGTTATTGCTTTATTACCTGCGAGTGAAAATCGGCCATATCGGCGGAAGGGAAATGCTGAAATCTTTTTCCAAGACTTTAATTGCTTCCTTGGTCATGGGAGCCATTGTCTACTTTAGTGTTGCTTTCTTTGAACTAAACTTTGGTGTGCAAAGTAAAATTATGCAGGTAACGGAGGTAATATTGGGTATCGGTCTTGGCGCCTTAGCATATGGTGTTATTGTTACTTTGATGAATATGGAGGAAGCCGCTATTGCCAAGGAGATACTGTTGAGGAAGTTTAGAAAGAAAAAAGTGGGTAAGCAGGGGATTGATTAATTGAGAATTGAGAATGGAGAGTTGAGAATTATTTATAGGTATACTGTCAGCACGTCACAGGGACGCGATGTCACTTTTATCAAGCGAAGCGTTAGCTAGCCATCGAAGTTGGCGTAACCTTATTAGATTTTAGGTGATTTATTGGGCAGCATCTCATGCATGCTAATTATTTTTGACGCATCTGCATCTTAGTATAGCTTAAAGGATGCATCAATTTAGAATGGCATTCATCGGATGCATCATGCATCTTCCTTGAGAGCAGATGCATCCTAAAGGCTTACTTTCATCTGATTCATCATCAAATATGGTTTTTATGTAATGCTTTTCAATGTCACTATGTCACGGTGACACGATGTCACGTTTTATTAACCTTAACCTAGCGAAGCGGAAACCTAGCCAACGAAGTTGATGAAATATTTAAACTCAATCTACCTCTCCGATACTTTAAAAATTCCAACTTTTCAGCAAAAAAAGTGGAACTTTTTCGTGAAATATGGTATTATATGGATGTAGACAACTTATAAAACTTAAAATTTAATATTGAAAAATTTAAGGTGCCCGTAAAAGGGAGGGGACAACCTCTCTTGGAGGGATAATAGGGAAGTCCGGTGCAAAATCCGGCGCGGACCCACCACTGTAAGCGGAGACAAATCCCCAATAAACCACTGAAGGAACTTTCGGGAAGGTAGGGAGGAGGATGACCCGTAAGCCAGGAGACCTGCCTTAAATTTGGGAATACAGAGTAAAGGGGGTTTTTTACGCTGTATAGGATTGGAGACGGTTAAGATGGGGGCCTCTCAGTATACCATACTGAGAGGCTTTTAGTTTAGAATTGCTTGAATTCATGGATAATAGCCGTTATTTGAGAAAATTTTTTTGTTAAGTGAGGAGGAGAGACAATGATTAGGAAATTAATACATACAAAATTTATGACAAAACTAATTTTGGTTTTGTTTTGTGTTTCAATATTTTTACCTGGACTGCCTTTACTTTTGACAAGTTTGATTGAAAGTGCCGCTTATGCCGGGGAAAGTGGATATACCGTAAGTGATGCTGTTTATAAGACTGTTAACTATTATCTAACTCATAAAAATATATTAACATCTTGGCAAGAGGTATGGTCGCTAAATAAAGCCGGTGTAGACTTAAGTGATGATGAAAAATGGTCATTGCCTGAGTGGAATATAGAAAACAATGATGCTTTAGAATATGCAAATAAAATAATAGGTATTTATTGCAGTGGTGAGGATCCTAGCGATTTAGTCACCCAATTATTAAGTAAACAAATTGATAATGGGAGTTTTGGCGAAAGCTTAAATTATACATATTGGTCTATAATTGCTTTAAATATGGTTAATGCAGGTGATGATAATTCTGATGCAGTTTCTAAAGCAATTAATTATTTAATAAGTCAGCAAAATGACGACGGAGGATTTCCCATTACTGTCAAAGGAGATCCCTCTGGTGCTGACACTACCGGAATGGCTTTGCTTGCATTATCTCCCTATCGTGTTCAAGATGGGGTTTCTGAATGTGTTGAAAGAGCAATTAATTATTTGCAAAATATCCAAATGGATAACGGAGCATTTTCCTATGATGGTACTGCAACTGCAGAATCAACTGCCTTTGCGATAATTGGGTTAGTAGCTAGTGGAGAGGATATTACTGATAATAAATGGAAAAAAGATAATCGAACTATAATTGATGCTTTAATGGACTTTCAACTTGGAGACGGTTCATTCAGCCATTACAAAGGGGGCTCTTCTAACTCAATGGCTACAAGTCAGGCATTGCTGGCTTTAAGCTATTTGGTGGGTGATTATGCTGATTATGTTATCATTGGCGATGAAAATGCCTCCGAAGACCCCGAAATTAAACCTGAAATAAGAGTAAGGATAGAAGGCCAGAATGAAACCTTATTTGACGAAGTAATAGAAGTAACTGATGAAACGACTGGAATAGAATTATTAAGAACAGCCATTGGGG
>JAAXZE010000039.1 GCA_012720075.1 Clostridia bacterium | reverse complement strand
TGTTTAAAATATTATAAAAAAATGGTATGATAACTCCAAATGCCATTGAACACTATTTTTTAAAAACAGGTGATTGTTATGCTTGCAAAACCACTGGTGGAAAAATTGGAACAGATTGCAGGAAAGGAAAACGTCCTGACAAGTAAGATTTCACTGGAAATATACGCTTATGATGCCTCCCCCTTTACCGGCAACCCGGGGGCGGTTGTTTTTCCCACAACCACCGAAATGGTAGCGGAAATTGTAAAATTGGCTAAAGAAAATAATGTCCCGTTAATGGCCAGAGGGGCCGGTTCTTGCTTAAGCGGCGGCGCCGTGGCTCCCGGAGGGGGAATAGTCCTTTCCCTTACAAAAATGAATAAAATTTTGGAAATTGACCCCCTGAGCAGGGTAGCGGTGGTGCAGCCGGGAGTAACCAACAAAATGGTCCAGGAAGCCTGTGCGCCTTATGGTTTAATGTTTGCACCGGACCCGGCCAGCCAAAATATTGCCACCATTGGCGGAAATATTGCCGAAAACTCGGGAGGAATGCGGGGAGTAAAATACGGTACCACTAAAGACCATATTTTAGGGCTGGAAGTAGTGCTGTCTTCCGGTGATGTTATTACCACCGGAGGCATTAATTCTCAAATAGAACCCGAAATTGATTTGACATATTATTTTTGTGGTTCCGAGGGAACTTTGGGGATAATAACAAAGGCCTGGCTGGCCCTGTCTCCCATCAATTCCAAGGTCAAAACCATGACGGCGGTGTTTGATAGTATCGAAAAGGCGGGTGCCTGTGTGGCGGAGATAATCGCCAAGGGAATAGGGCCTACCACCATGGAGATATTGGACAATACCTGTATTAAAGCCGTGGATGACTATTTGCAACTGGGTTTGCCCAGGGATGCGGCGGCCTTTCTCTTAATAGAAATCGATGGTTTTCAATCCGATGTAAAAATAATGCTGGAAGGTATAATAAAAGCCTTTGAAAATAATAAAGCCCTGGAATACAAAATAGCCCAAAATGAAAAGGAAAGACAGGATCTATGGAAGGCCAGGAGGTCGGTTAACGGGGCTTTGGGTAAATTAAAGCCCGCTTATTTTACCCATGATATTGTTGTACCCCGGGACCGCTTGGCTGATATGTTGGGGAAAGTGGCTGAATTAGCTCAAAAGTATGATATTATCATTGCTAACGTTGCCCATGCCGGTGACGGTAATCTGCACCCGGCTTTTTATTATGACCACCGGATTCCGGAAGAAGTAGAAAAAGTGGAGATAGCGGCCGATGAGCTGATCAGGGAAACTATTGCCCAGGGCGGCACAATTTCCGGAGAGCATGGCATTGGCATTGAAAAATTGAAATACATGACCTGGGCCTTTTCCAAACCTACTTTGCAAATGATGCAGGATGTTAAAAATGCTTTTGATCCCCGGGCAATCATGAACCCCGGAAAGCTATTGCCTCAGGTGGGCGATGAATGAGGAGGATAGAAAATGGACTATATTAATTTCTGCCAAAGGTTGCAGCAGGAAATAAAAACAGAAAATCTTGTTTCAACTGCCCTGGAAATGGGTCTGAACCTAAGCCGGGAGTATGAAGCTAAAGATGTCCTGCTTCCTCAAGATACGGAACAGCTGATGATTATTGTTAAAACAGCCAATCAATATAGAGTACCTCTTTATCCCATTGGTAACGGAACCCGTTTTGCTCAAGGTGTTAAACCTTTCCCGGAGGGGATTTTTGTTTCCCTGAAAAAAATGAACAACTGTATTGAATACCGGCCCAATAATATGAATATTGAGGTGGAGGCGGGAATCACCGTTTCCCAGATACAGAAAATATTAGCCAAGGATAATATCTATTTTCCCATCGATTCCAATGACCGCTCAACTATTGGCGGTTTGATTGCCGCAAACGGCTATGGCCGCAAAAAGTTTCTTCATAAAACGACCCGGTTTTATGTAATGGGCATGGAATTTGTATCGCCCCGGGGTGAACTGATAAAAGTAGGGGGCAGGACCATAAAAAATGTCAGCAGCTATGACCTGCACCAATTATTGGCCGGGTCATGGGGAGTTTTCGGTATTATTACTAAAGCCATTTTAAAAGTAAAACCCAAACCTGAAAAAGAACTGGTTTTAGAAACTACGGCAAAAGACGGAACTGAACTGTTAAAAGTACTGGAAAGGGTTTTGTTTTCCGAAAAGATAAATCTGGCATCATTAACTTTTGAACAATCTCATTGGGGTTTTCCGGTACGGGCTGAATTGGAAGGGTTTGCGCAAACTCTGCAAGAACAGCAGGAAATGCTGGAAAATGAATATGGTTTCAGGGTCCCGGAAGGTTTCTTCACTACCCAAAGTAAGGAAAATATAACTATTGCTTTGCCTTTAAAAAACTACATTAAAGGCCTGGAGAAGATTTTGGAGCTGAAACAAAAAAAACCTCAGCTAAACATAAGAGGCAATGCCGGCAGCGGTTTGATTTATCTTAATTTTTCCGGCATCGAAAGTATAATAGAAAAAATCAAAGACATTGCAAATACTCTGGAAGGAGACCTTGTTTTTGAAAATTAAAGGTTGACCGACAATGAAAGAGGAGCAGGTTTTAACGGGCTTCTTAGAGAAATCAAAAAGACGGTTGACCCCAATAACATTTTGGTTCCTGCCTCCAGGGTTATAAAGGAGTAAGCCTTATGATAAAAAAAGAGGACCTTTTGGAAATATTGATGAATTGCAACCGTTGCGGCGTATGTCAGGAAGTATGCCCTACCTATCAGGTGTCAAATAACGAAGCCAATGTGGCCCGGGGCCGCAACCGGATAATCCGTCTGGTCCTGGAGAAAAAACTTGATTTGGACCATGCGCCGGAAATTGAAAAGCTGATTAATGAATGTTTACTGTGCAAAGCCTGTGAAGTCAATTGCCCGTCGGGTGTTCCCACACCGGAAATTATTGCCGCCGTTCGGGCCTACTACACCAAAACCAAAGGTTTGCCGCTGGCTAAAAAAATAATGTACCGGGGTGTGTTTTCCAAAAACCGAAATGTTGATTTGGTAAGGTTTTTGGGTAGAATTTATCAGAAAACCGGAATAAGCAGGCTGGTTAAGTTAACCGGACTTATGAACGGGACCGATGAAATGTTGCCCGAGCTGCC
Organism: Clostridia bacterium; assembly: GCA_012720075.1. Classification (GTDB taxonomy): domain Bacteria; phylum Bacillota; class Peptococcia; order Peptococcales; family BICA1-8; genus JAAXZE01. The sequence goes on along the minus strand of JAAXZE010000039.1, from coordinate 2,032 downwards.
CAGGAAAAATGTCCGCAGGCAATTGCCCCATATACTGAAAACCCTGTCCAATCCCCGGCATAAGGCGGCCTATTTTCTGGGATGTTCCGTAAACAACTTCTTCAGCGGCATCGGTTTAGCGACTATTAAAGTATTGCAGGAAAATAACGTCCAGGTTGTAGTACCGGAGGTGCGGTGCTGCGGTGCTCCCCACCACAGTGCCGGCGATATTGAGGAGTATTTGAAGCTGGCCAAATTTAATCTTAAAGAATTAAGTTCCTTAGATGTTGAAACGATAGTTTTTGATTGTTCTACCTGTGCATCCATGATAAAGGAATACGAAAATTTATTTAAGGATGACCCTGAGTATAAATTTTTGGCCGAAAGTGTCGGTGCCAAAGTCCAGGATATATGCTCTTATTTGGTAAATATCGGCTATAAGAAGGAAATGGGGGCTGTTCCTGCCCGGGTTACTTACCATGACCCTTGTCATGGAGTGAGATTTTTAAAGGTCAAAGATGCTCCCCGTGAAATTTTAAAAAGCATCCCGGAACTGGAGCTGGTTGAAATGAAAGAAGCCGATATGTGTTGCGGCGGTGCCGGTTCCTATGGAATTTTCAACCCCAAATTATCACGAGATATTTTAGCCAGAAAGATGAAGCATTATCAGGATACCGGTGCAACAATCTTGGCAACATCCTGTCCGGCATGCATCATGCAGCTGGCCTTCGGATTAAAAACAAACGGGTTAAAAGGCTTGGTAAAACATCCGGTAGAACTATTGGCCCAGGCCTATGAGGCCCCAAGGAAAAATAAAAGTTAATAAAATCGTTATTATAAAATTAAAGAAGCATTTTGGCAATCACTGTTCTTCCCGCTTGCGTCAAATGAAGTCCGGGTACTTTAATAGACGCAAGTTTTTTTATTTTTTACATTATTTATGTAAATTTACAAGTTATCTGTTATAATTAAATAAACCGGGAAGAGTTTTGAGGAGGAAAATGGGTACAATGAGTTTTAAGGCGGAATTAGATGTATATAGATTTATTATGGATATTGAAACTTATGTTATGGAAAGTACTCAAATTCCCTTTACCAGTAAAGTAATGGTCGATAAGAATGTAATGTATGATTACTTGGATAAATTAAGAATGAGATTGCCTAAGGAAATTAAAGAATGCAAAAAAATTTTGGAAAAAAATCTAGAGGCCCGGCAAAATTATGAAAAAATTGAAGATACTGCCGAGAATGTCAATGAACAGCCGGTTATAAAAGAGAATAATTTGCCGCAGCAAATCAACCCGGAACTGGCCGAACAGGTGAAACTGAAGGAAAGAGAAGCTGAACAAAAACTTGAGGAATTAAAACTAAAAGAAAAAGAAGCCGCTGAAAGACTCCAAAAAGCCTTACAAAAGGAAAGAGAAGTTGCCCAAAGGCTCAACGAGCTCATGCTTAAGGAAAAGGAAGCCGATTTTAAACTTCAAGAAATAGAATCTAAAGAAAGAGAAGTTGCGCTCCAATTTCAGAAGACCAAGTTAAAGGAACAGGAAATTGCACAAAAACTTATGGAAATAGAAGAAAAGGAAAGGGAAGTTGCTGAAAAGCTCCAAGCTATAAAGCTTAAGGAAACCAATGAAAAGCTTTATGATGAAAAATTGGTAGAAGTTGAAAGGCTGAAGCAAGAAACACAGCTTAAGTGCCGGGAAATGCTGGACGATGCCGAAAGGGAAGCCCAGCGGATAGTTTTGCGGGCTCAAAAATATTCGGACCACTACGTTGAGCAGGTTGTTAAAAACATTGAGGAGCAAATTAAAAAGCAGATGAAAGAGGTAAAGCAAGGCCGGGAGCAGATAGCCGATGCAATGAGAAAGTTAATGTATTATTGAAGGTAAGTTTTGCTCCATAATAATTTTTTGAGCCTTTGTATGGGTTAATATATTTAAGATTCCGGACTGCCATAAAAAAACATTAAAATTCTTTTGACAAGTGTAATAAAGTTATGTATAATAATCTTTGTCGGTAACGACTCGGGCGATTAGCTCAGCTGGGAGAG
>JAAXZE010000038.1 GCA_012720075.1 Clostridia bacterium | reverse complement strand
TTTAACTTCATTTTCTTTTTTATTTTTAATAGTTTTCGTAACAGCCCCAGTTTCAGTATGGGTAATGATTAACGGAGTTTCTTTTTCTTTATCGCCATGGTGAATTACCGGCGGTTTATTATAATTTTGAATAATAACCGGTTTTTCCTCTTTTTATTCAACTGTAGTAAAAATAAAATCGGCAATTTGTTTTTTTAGCCCACGGAAAAATTTTAGTATTAAAGCCCATATTTTTAAAATTACATCTTTTAAAGATATTCTTGATAAATATAAAATAGAGGCAATATTAAGTGAAAATAAAAGTATATATGAACCAATTATCCCGAAAACCTTAGTGGTCAGCCAGCTGATACAGCCTCCTAAAAAACCGCCTCCTAATCCATATTGTAAACCGTTAAAAATAGTTTGTTCCTCCGGTGGCAGATTAAGGTGGAGTATCGAAAGAATGGACAAAAGAAAAATAACTTGCACTAAATAGATACGGGGCAAATCAGGAAAAGGTCTTCGAAATAAAATTTTTGCTCCGTTAAATAGTAGAAGCAAGGGAATTAACAGCTTTCCTTCACCTGTTAAACCCTTTAAAACCCGAAATAAAAATTCCCCCAGCCACCCTTTACTTTCTTCCGGTAAAGGATAAGGTCCGGAAGGCTTTTGGAAAATGACCCAAAATAAATAAATAGCTATTGCTATTAATATGATACCAATTAATTCCAATTTTATTTCTTCTTTTAAACGTTGTTTTTTAGTTTTAGCCATATTTTCACACCTCTTTATTGAAAAAATTCAACAAAAAGGTTAAAAAATCCTGCCTGGGAAAACCGTTCTAATTTTATGATAAAATAAAACTCCCTAAATTGGGAGTTTCATTTTTATAATGATATTATCGAACCAGGTTGTAAATCATTGTTTAAATAATCTTTGGGGTCGGTACTGTATAATCTAATAACCCGAAATTTGTTCCAACCCAAAGGTTCAACTTGCATATCAATACCCTGGTAATTTATATTTTTAAAATTAAACTGCTCTTTTTTATCTTTTTCCTCCAGAACCATATCCAAAGGGTAGGTTGTATAAATAATATCCATCATTAATGAAGACCACCCTGCCCTTTTTTCTCATCTATGAGAGCTTTTAGTTTTGCTATAGCTTGCGAAATTGTTCCTACTTGGTCTATTAAACCATATTTTACGGCATCTTTACCCACCAAAACGGTTCCTATGTCTTGTGATAATTCCCCCACTTTAAACATCAAACTTCTAAAATCATGCTCACTGATATTAGAATTTTCAGTCACAAACTGGATAACCCTATCCTGCATTCTTTCCAGATAATCCATGGTTGCCGGAACACCAATAACCAACCCGGTTAACCTTATGGGATGGATGGTCATTGTAGCAGTAGGAGCAATAAAAGAATAATTGGCTGCAACGGCAATAGGTGTGCCAATACTATGCCCCCCGCCCATGACAATGGATACCGTGGGTTTGGATAATCCTCTGATAGTTTCTGCAATGGCCAACCCGGCCTCAACATCTCCTCCCACGGTATTTAACACCACAAGCATCCCTTCTATTTCAGGGTTCTGCTCTACGGCAACTATTTGGGGTATTATATGTTCATATTTGGTTGTTTTATTCTGCGGAGGAAGAATCATATGACCTTCAACTTGACCTACGATTGTCAGACAATGAATATTGCTTTGGAAATTCACCGGTAATGCCGTCTCCCCTAATTCTTTTATAGTTTCTATTTTTTTAGAATTAGCCTTGGCTTTGCGCCGCACAGGATTTTGGGGTTGTAGTTCCGGTTCTTTTGTACCCGGGGGCGATAGAGGGGTATCGTCTTTTTGGATTAAATGATTTTTACTTTTGAAGGAATCGGATTTATAATACATTTACTTCTCTCCTTTTTACTTCTTTTAGCAGCTTTTAAAAATAGTATGCTTGTATTAGAAAAAAAAATGCACGGAGTAAAAACTCCGTGCTAAATCTCCATTATTATGGGTAAAATCATAGGTCTTCTTCTGGTTTTTTCATATAAAAATTTACTTAGAGTATCTCTAATGTTAGATTTAATAGCAGCCCATTCTGTAATATTTTTCTCAGCGCATTTTTCTAAAATTTGTTTTACCTTTTCTTTGGCTTCATCCATTAATTCATCGGCTTCTCTAACATAGACAAATCCTCTGGAGACTATATCCGGTCCGGCAATAATTTGTCGTAAATCTTTATTAAGTGTTACCACCACGATTACTATTCCATCTTGAGATAATTGTTTGCGGTCTCTCAAAACAATATTGCCCACATCACCGATTCCCAAGCCGTCAACTAAAATTCGACCGGAAGGAACTTTACCGGCTAAAGAACCTTTCTCCCTGGTAAATTCCAGTATATTCCCATTTTCGCAGACAAAAATATTACTTTTGGGAATACCCACTTCTTGAGCCAACTGGGAATGCTTTATCAACATCCGATATTCACCATGGACAGGCACAAAAAACTTAGGCTTAACCAAATTTAACATTAATTTTAATTCTTCCCTGCTGGCATGGCCTGAAACATGGATACCGGAAACAGATTCATAAATAACATCAGCCCCCAGTTTAAAAAGCTGATCAATAGTGCGGGATACCATTTTTTCATTACCAGGTACCGGATTGGCGGAAATAATTACGGTATCACCCGGTTCAATTTCGACCCTGCGATGATCAGACATTGCAATTCGAGTTAAAGCCGACATAGGTTCACCTTGACTGCCGGTTGTAATAATGGCAACTTTATTCCGGGGAAAATTATTGATTTCATCCAATTCTATTAAAGTATCAGACGGAAGAGTCAAATAACCCAGTTCGGAAGCAATATTAACTACATTTAACATGCTTCTTCCGGCAATGGCTACTTTTCGGCCGAACTTATATGAGGAATCTATAGCTTGTTGAATTCGGTGAACATTGGAAGCAAAAGTAGCTATAATAATACGTTCTTTAGCCAAGCGAAAAATATCGTCAAAGGTTTGACCAACAACTTTTTCCGACATGGTAAATCCTGGTCTTTCCACATTAGTACTATCGGATAATAAAACCAGTACTCCGTCGGTCCCTAACTGAGCTATTTTATTAAAATCAGCTATTTTTCCGTCTACCGGGGTCTGATCCAATTTAAAATCACCGGTGTGCAAAATTACTCCCACAGGGGAATGGATAGCAAGACCGACCGAATCAGGAATACTATGGCTAACTCTGAAAAATTCAATCTTTAAAGAACCCAGCTTAATTACATCTTGGGGTTTAACAACATTTAATTTTACTCCGCTTGAAATATTAGCTTCTTTGAGCTTGCCTTCCAGAATTCCTAAAGTAAGCTTTGTACCAAAAACCGGAACGTTTAATTCTTTCAATACATAAGGTAATCCGCCGATATGGTCTTCATGGCCATGGGTTAATAGAATTCCTTTGACCATATGCCTGTTTTCCAGCAAATAAGTAATGTCCGGTATCACAACATCAATACCTAGTAATTCATCTTCAGGAAACATCAATCCTGCATCAATTACTATTATTTCGTCTTGATAACGAACAACCATCATATTTTTCCCTATTTCCCCAAGACCGCCCAAGGGAATTAGAGATATCTTTTCTTCTTTAATTATTACTATATTCCTCCTTCCATTTATTTGCCGAACCAGAAAGCACCTTTATTAATTATATGATAATATTTTGCCAAGAACAAGGGGAGAAAAAGCAATAAACGTCTTCTTTAGTATTTCCTGTTTAAAGAATTAAACACGCACCACTTTGGATGCGTGTTATCAAACTTTCCTCACATGATTAAAGTTTACCGATATCTTTTAAAGCTTTAATGATAATCTCTTTTTGCTCATCCGTTACATTGACCAAAGGCAAACGCAAGCTCCCGACATTAATACCAATTAAATTGACTGCTGCTTTGACCGGTATGGGATTAGTAGTAATAAACATTGCTTTAAAAACCGGAAACAATCGGTTGTGAATAATTTGGGCTTCTTTAACTTTTCCGGCAACATAATTTTCAATCATTTCTTTAATTTCATTGCCTACAACATGGGAAGCAACACTGATTATTCCGTAACCGCCTAAAGCCAAAATAGGTAAAGTTAAAGAATCGTCACCGCTATAAATCAAAAAGTCATCGGAAACCAAATTTTTTATTGCGCTTACTTGATCCATATTCCCGGAGGCTTCTTTAACAGCTATGATATTCGGAATCAGAGATAGCCTATAAACCGTTTCCGGCAACATGTTTGTCGAAGTACGTCCGGGTACATTATAAAGAATGACAGGCAGTGTAGTGCTTTCGGCAATAGTTTTAAAATGTTGGTACAGTGCTTCTTGTGGTGGTTTGTTGTAATAGGGGACCACCAGCATAACTCCGTCAACGCCTATTTCTTCCGCTTTTTTGGTTAATTCAATACTATCTTGGGTTGAATAAGAACCTGTGCCCGCAATTACCTGTCCCTTATCACCAATTGCTTCCTTAACGGCCTTGAACAAATTAACCTTTTCCTCTTTGGATAATGTCGGAGATTCACCGGTAGTTCCTGTAACCACAACTCCGTCGCTACCATTGTTTATAAGAAATTCTGCCAACTCCTGAGCCTTTTGATAATCAACTTCCAGATCATTGTTAAAAGGTGTAACCATTGCCGTTAGGACTCTTCCAAATTTCACGGAAAACTCCCCCTTAACTTAAATTAAATTTTCTATGCAAAGCTATTACCGCTTTTTCCATATCCTCTTTTTTAACCAAACACCAGATAGTTGTATGGGAATCGGCGGTTTGTAATATTTGAATATTCTCCTCGGTTAAAGCCTCTACTATCTTGGCCATTACACCGGGAACACCGGCCATATTTGCTCCTACGGCGGAGACTTTGGCACAACCCGGTAAAACTTCAACCTCTAAACCAAGATTATTGATTATTTGCTCTGCCTTTTCGGCATCGTCATCGCGAACGGTAAAAATTACTTGGTCTGGATGAACGTTTATAAAATCAATACTTATGTTGGACAAAGCCATTGAACGGAATATTTTTAGTTCCAAACCTTTGATATCTTTATAATTTTTTGTGGGGATTTTCAGTTGGGTAATCCTGGGCACATGGGCAATACCAGTAATTAGGCGGTCGGAGCTTATTTCTACAGAGTTTTGCATGTCACTGTGATTAGTAACCAGGGTGCCCGGAGCATCGTTAAAGGTTGATCTTACCCTAAGGGGTATATTTTTTTGCATGGCTATTTCAACTGCCCGGGGATGGATTACTTTGGCGCCTTGATGCGCTAAATGACAAATCTCATTGTATGTTACAACATCCAAGGTTTTAGCATCTTTTACTATCCGGGGATCAGCTGTTTTTATTCCGTCCACATCAGTGAATATTTCAACAAATTGAGCATCCAGGGCAACTCCTAATGCTGCTGCCGTGGTATCGCTCCCCCCTCGACCCAAAGTTGTTAATTCTCCGTCGTGAGTAATACCTTGAAAACCGGCAACTATGACTATTTTATTGTCTTTTAAATTTTTGAAAACTTTTTCAGGATTAACTTTCAAAATTCTGGCTTCCGTAAAAGAATTATCGGTAATGATACCGGCTTGGGCACCGGTTAAAACGATAGCTTCATAACCTAAGTTACTGATAACTTGACAAAAAACTACCGCCGAAATAATCTCACCGCAATTTAATAAAAGATCAAGTTCGCGGGGATTAATATCCCTATTAATGTTTTTTACCAAATTAATCAGGGTATCTGTAGCATATGGATCTCCTGTCCTTCCCATTGCAGAAACAACTACCACAATGGCATAACCGTCTTTTTTGGCGGCAATAACTTTGTTGGCGGCTTGCAGCCTTTTTTCTTGAGTTGAAAGAGAAGAACCGCCAAATTTTTGAACAATAATTTTCATAGATCCACCTCTGAATTTAAATAAGATTGTTCTTTATTAACTCTTCCGCTATTTGGATTGCGTTAGTGGCAGCTCCTTTTCTTATCTGATCCGCTACTACCCAGAGGTTCAGACCATTGGGAACAAACAGGTCTTTGCGAATTCTTCCCACATATACTTCATCGGTTCCAGAAGCCAATATTGGCATAGGATACAAATTGTTCTGAGGATCATCCTGGACAATAACTCCTCTGCTGGAGGCTAACACCTCTCTAGCCATTTCCGGACTGATAGGTTCTTCGGTTTCAATATAAATAGATTCAGAATGACTTCGATATACCGGTACTCTGACCGTTGTAGCAGTAATTGCGATATCGGAATCACTTAAGATTTTATGGGTTTCATAAACCATTTTCATCTCTTCTTTAGTATAGTTTTCATCCATCCACACATCAATATGTGGTATCAAGTTAGCAGCTATTTGGTACGGAAAGGTTATGGGATTGGTTTTTTCTCCTGCCAGGAGCTGTCGATTTTGTAATTCCAATTCTTCTAAACCTTCCTTGCCTGCACCGGATACTGCTTGATAGGTAGACACAATAATTCTTTTAATCTTGCTTATTTTATACAGCGGATAAAGGGCCACTACCATAATAATAGTTGAACAGTTGGGGTTGGCAATAAGACCTTGGTGTTCTTTTAAAGCATGGCTGTTTACCTCCGGAACAACTAACGGAACATCTTTTTCCAATCGAAAAGTGCTGCTATTGTCAATGACAACGGTGCCTTTTTTTTGAGCAATACGTCCGAAAGCTCTGCTGGCAGGACCTCCGGCAAAAAGGGCCAAATCCACTCCGTCAAAGGAATGTTCAGTAGTTTCTTCAACTTTATAGGTAGCACCATTATAGTTAATCTCCGTTCCGGCAGAACGCTGACTTGCCAGAAGTTTTAAATTTTTATAAGGAAAATCTCTTTCGGCCATTATTTTTAAGATTTCTTGACCTACGGCACCGGTTGCACCAACTACAGCAACATTTAATTTTTTCATTTTAATTCCTCCTATATGGATTTTTCTGTCCACTAGAAGGATTAAATTTTACCTATCCAAAATAGGCTGGATTTGTTTACCTTCTAGGGCAGCTACTACAGTATCCACTAGTAAATTCATGTTAGCAACTAAAGAATTAGGTTTCTTAATAGGGTCATCCTGACCAAAGGGAACAAAATAAATATTTTTGGTGTTGAGCAGTAAACCTATATTTTTGGCATTATTTCCTAATCCATCATTGGTAGAAATGGCGATAACCACAGGTTTTAAATTACGCAAATGGGCTTTGGCAGCCATTAATACCGGCCCATCAGTGATACCATTGGCCAATTTACCCAGGGTATTTCCTGTACAGGGGGCTATTACGACACAATCCAAATAACTTTGCGGACCGATAGGTTCGGCTTCGACAATTGTTGTAATAATATTATGGCCAGAGGCATTTTTAAATTTTTCATACCAATCCTTGGCTTTTCCGAACCTGGTATCGGTATTTAAACTTGCCCAAGACATAATACAATGAACTTCTGCACCTTCATTCTTAAAATTATCGATTTGTGGCAATATTTTATCAAAGGTGCAATGGGAACCGGTAATAGCAAGACCAATCTTTTTACCCTTTAATTTCATGATATTTTACCTCCTACCTTATTAGTACCAGGTAAGGAGATTTCGGAAAGAATGAGTCTGGGTAAAGTCTCAGCTAAGATATAGCCTGCGGTTTTGGGGGCAACCAATCCGGGTAAACTGGGAGTTAGGATAGCATTTAAACCTAACCTTTCGGCAGCTTGGAAATCAGTGCCACCGGGAGCTGTTGCAATATCTATAATTAATGCTTCTTTGTTTACATAGCTCAAACGTCTTTCCGTCAATATTTGGATTGGAATTGTATTGATTATCAAATCAGCCTGGGGTAAAATTTCCGTTAATTGGTCAAAAGTACCGGCAGTGAGCCCCATTTCTCTTATCCGCGCTAAATCTTTGGGTTTTCGGGCGACAACGGTAGTTTTGGCTCCAATTCCATGAAGCATCCTAGCCAAAGTCATACCACACCGGCCAAAGCCTAAAACAACTGTATTACTGCCATGAATGGTTATTGGCAGTTTTTCCATAGCAATTTGAATACAGGCTTCCGCTGTTGGGATGGAATTGGGTATGGCAATTTCGTCCAAATCAGCTATTTCAATTAATTTTTTTTCATAGAATCGGGCCCATTCTCTAAGAAAGGGTTTAGCAACACCTAGAAAGATAGGTACATGGTTAGGTATACTCTGGAAAATTTGCTCCGTAAATTCAAGTTTGTTTTTGGAAAATGCCGTAATAATGTTACCCTCAAAGTCGGTACCGGCCATAGGTAATATTATGGCCTGGACATCTTGAATTGTTTGGGCCAAGTCTTTACAAAATTCGCATCCAGTCAGTTCTTTTCTTTCCGGTAAACCAATAACCTTGACATTGGCACCCATTTCCAGAAGTTTACTTACCAAGAATATCTGCCGCTCATCCCCACCAATTACAGCAATGGTAACCCCAGCAAGTTGTTCAGCCATGTGCAAACCTCCCTACCTCTTAATTCACAGCCAGTATATGAAATAGGGAGATAATTCGTGCACATCCCATGTTAAAATGAAATTATTCGCGGCAAATAATAATATAAAATTAGTTTTAAAGCAACAAAGTATTAATTAATAGTAACATTATCAGGGACTTAGTCAAAGAGAATATTTTCCAGACCGTAAACCAGCCCTTTCCAGGAACTCACCTTTTTGCAGCCTAATAAAATTCCCGGCATAAAAGATTCCCTTGATAAAGAATCATGTTTAATTGTTAGTATTTGACCAAGTCCACCAAAAATAACCTCCTGATGAGCAACTAAACCGGGCAAGCGCATACTGTGAATTTTAATTCCTTGGTAGTCACCACCTCTTGACCCCGGAATTTTTTCATATTCTTTGGCATTACCCTGCACCATGGGTTCTCTTACTTTCGCTATTTCTTCTAAAGTTTTAATAGCCGTTCCTGAAGGGGCGTCTATTTTCTGGTTATGATGTTTCTCGATAATTTCTACATAAGGGAGAAATTTCGCCGCTTCTCTGGCAAATTTCATCATTAAAACCGCTCCGATGGCAAAATTAGGCGCAATTAGAATTCCTACATTATTTTTAAGAGCTAATTCTTCTAAGTTTTTGATCTCTTCCGTTGACAAACCGGTAGTCCCGATAACAAGGTTGACTCCTTTTTCAATGACCTTGGGAGCGTTATTCAGCACTGCCTGGGCATTGGTAAAGTCAATAATAACGTCTAACTTAACTTTTTTTAATACATCATTTAAATTTGAATCTATCAGAATTTTGCATTGAGGGCGTCCCAGTAAAGTACCAAGCTCATAACCTTGATTTACTACATCAAGGGCTGCTTCTAATACCAAATCCGGGTCATCCAGTACTGCTTTGCATATTTCTTGGCCCATTTTGCCACAAGCACCCATAACTCCAACTCTGATTTTCGACATGTTTGAGGCTCCTCCTTAAGGACGGTTTAGAACTTAATATGCAAAAAAACCAAAGGGAAAAATATCCCTTTGGTTTAAACCCAAAGAAAAATATCCCCATTCTCCATGAGATAGCACTCCACTTATAACCTGGGTAGTTACAAGTGACAGTACTGCACTTCTTCAATGCAGTCCCAGCCTAATAATTTAGGGGATTATTAGACTTCGGCGAATTTCCCTTTTTTATCAGTTCATCAACTCCCTAATCTCCCTGATAATACTCATGATCTCCGCGCCTCTACCTCATCTCTGTTGCTAGGAGATGAGGTAATATTGATTTTTGGATATTATAACATCTTCTTTTCTTTAATGTCAATACTTGGCAAGATTTTTCTAACTTAGTAGGAAAATCTTTTTAGACGCAAATGGCTTTGATCCAGATCTACGATTATTACTTCTTTACCAATCTTTTTGACACATTCCCAAGGTATTGTCAGGCTGGGCTTATCCACCCAAATACTTAAAATATTCCCTCGGTTTGGCAAGATTATGGAATCAATTTCTCCGGTTTCGGTATGAATCACCAAGTCGGATTCGGCAACTGTGCCCAGCCGGGCTCCATCGTAAATATTAACAATATGTTTACCTATCAATTCACTTAAGCGCATATCCATCCTCCATTTATTACCTATTAGATTTTTTGGATAACACGTAAAATCAGCGGTTGTAATAATGTAATTGATAAGGAAAAAAATGCTAAAGGGTCTATGGACCATTTAAATAACAGTACCTTTTGAGGAATCTGAATTTCTAAAAAGGCAGCCAACATTACCAGAGACAAATAAATACCTCCGGCAGTACCTAAAATTTGAGTCAAAGCTTGCGAAACAGGGCTGGCTATTATTTCCGGAAGATCTTTTCGCCTTTTTTGATTCAATAATATTTTTGATCGTACTGAAAAGACAATCAGTATGATAAATAATAATAGTATTAGATAACCTATCATGTTTTTCCGTTCCCTCCAGAATCAATACGCCGCAAAAAATATTTAGCAATATTCTAATATATTTCTATGAGAGAAATTAGCGAATATGCAAAAAATCGTCCCTGGGGACGATTTTTTAAGTAATCAGCTTTCATTTATATCATAGCCTTTTTTGGAACTTAATCCTTCCTGCCGAAGATGGTTCTCATTATTTTTAGCGACATATGCTTCATATAGCTCCTGGGGCGAAAGGTTTACCTTTAGACACAAGCTAATCAGAAAATGAAAAACATCAATAATTTCTTCCTTGAGAGCTTTTTTATCAATTTTCCGGGGGTTCTTCCACCATTTAAAGTTAGTTTCATCCAGAACCTCTCCCAGCTCAGAGATAATAGCCAAAATTTCCTTTTCAATCCAAGTGTCTAAATCAAAATCTACTTTATGTTTTTCAGCTATTTTAGCATCCAATTGGCTTTGCAGTCTAAAGATCTCATCTAGTTTATCCATTCTTAAAGGACTCCTTTAAAAAAGAATTCTTTCTGTTTGATATGTTTTAACGGTCCTATGGTTGTTATTGTGAATTTATCCTCTTGAAACAGCTGTTTGGCTAATTCCTTTACCTCATCAGTAGTAACTTTATCAATATTAGTTACAACTTCTTCCGGAGTAACCAAGCGGTTTAGACTTAATAAGGATTTACCGATGCGGGTCATTCTGCTTCCCACACTTTCCAAACCAAGGTAGAGATTACCTTTTAATTGTTCTTTGGCTTTCTGCAATTCTTTTTCAGAAATACCGTTTCGGCTTATATCAAAGGCCTCTTTTATAATTAGATGTATAACTTGTTCATAGTTTTCAGGCCTTGTTCCGGCATAAAAGGTAAATAGACCGGCATCAGAGAAAGAGGAATGATAAGAATAAACCGAATAAGCCAGACCTCTCTCTTCCCGGATTTCCTGAACCAGCCTGGAACTTAAGCCACCACCTAAAACACTGTTTAAAACATATAAGGGATAAATTTGAGGATGATCCTGGGGTAGCCCCGGCGAACCCAAACATATTTGCACCTGACCCACATCCCGGTAAATGTTTTGAACCAAGGAATGGTTAACAGGTGGAAATGGATTTTTTACCGTTGTCTTAGTTTTAACTTTACCGAATAGTCTTTCTAAGTCTTCGATAATTTTATTCATTTCAACTTTTCCTGCCAGGGCTATAACAATGTTTTCCGGTACATAGTAAGCGTCAATGAATTTCAAAAAATCATCCCTGGGTAAAAGTACTTATCGTTTCCTCAGTTCCTAAGACGGGGTTTCCTAACGGGTGCCCTTCCCAAATGGTTTGGGAAAAAATATCATGAATAATCTCATCAGGGGTATCCTCATACATTTTAATTTCTTCAATAATTACTTCTCTTTCTTTTTGAATATCTTTTTCTGAGAATTTGCTATTAAAAAACATATCACTAAGAACATCCAAAGCTATTCCTAAATGTTCATCTAAAACTTTTGCATAATAGCAAGTATATTCTTTAGTTGTAAAGGCATTTAACTGCCCACCGACAGCATCCAAACTTTCAGCAATGTCTTTTGCGCTTCTTTTCTCTGTGCCTTTAAAAAAAAGGTGCTCTATAAAATGGGAGATCCCGTTATATTCATCTTTTTCAAACCTGGAACCGGCCCCAACCCATATACCTACAGCTACCGATTTGACATATGGTATATTTTCTAAAACAACTCTTATTCCATTTGATAAAGTACTTGTTTCATATGTAGTTACAGGCATTCTTGTTACCTCCTTTATTTCAATTAATTCTAGATTAATTCTAGATTAACTTGTTTTCTCCTTTATTAATTGCAGTATTTTCAACCAATATGATTTATTTTCGTGATTATTAATTGTTTCCGTGGCGGTATACAGGGGGACAGAACCTATAAGAGTATCATTATTATAATAATAAATTCGGCCAATAAGCTCATTTCTTTTAGTTCCTTTTTTTAATTTTTCTTCGTTCAAAATTATGGTATTACCGATATTAATT
>JAAXZE010000037.1 GCA_012720075.1 Clostridia bacterium | reverse complement strand
TCCATTGCCTGTTGCTTAATTGACTGTAATTTTTCTTTCATAAATGAAACTCCTTTCTATTTATAATCATTTTCACCATATCAAGAAAGAATTTCGCCTAGGAAACTCGAAAACATTTCCTATGCAATCAAAAAACTCCGCCCCAAAAAGGGACGGAGTTGCTCCGCGATACCACCCTAGTTTCTGCAAAACTGCAGACCCTCGAAACCTGTAACGGGGGCAATCCGGCATTTCTTACTACTACGTTCGGAAATGCAGCTCCGGTGGGAATTTCAATAGTGACTGAACCTTAAGAATGCTCTCAGCCGGTGACATTCTCTCTCTTTTAAGGAATTTCACTATCTACTACAGATAATCATCTACACCTTCACAGCTTTTATTGTATTTCCTATTATTATGTTTTATTTTAGCATATCATTTTTTGTTGTCAAGGGAAAACATGTAAGAAAGAGTTTCGCTTACGAAACTCTTGTCCCTATTATAGTTAAAAATATTTAATTTGAATTTGGGTTCTTTTTTAATAAAAATGTATAGATAACCCATCCAATAATAATAAGGGGCACTACGGTAAAAATAAGACCTATGAGTAACCCAATGGTACCAAATGCCAGACCGATAACGCCACCAATAAGTTTGATTAACAATACAACACCTTTTATAATCAAAGGAAATCCATATCTTACTGCAATAAGCCCTATAATAAAATATAAGAAAATATTTGCAATTTTATTGTTCATATCCTTCACACCTTTCCTTTTGTTTTAGTATTTGTAAAGATATACGAAAAAAAAAGAAACAAGTATGCAATCCACGAAAAAACGATAAATTTTTTTAAATGTATTGGAAATATGGAACTCTGGACAAACATACACCATTTATATGTAATGATAATATAATAATTAAGAGAAGTCTCTTTACAATAAAGTAAATCATCAAATACAAAAATGAGCTGAAATGTGGACAGACAGGCATCATTACATAATTCAATTTATAGGAGGTGAGGGATATGGCAAAAGAGCTGATTATGGAAAATGAATGCGCTATCTTATGGTATCATACGGATTCCAAAATTGTTCACCATCAAATTAAGAAATACGCTTACGGTAAAAATTTACAGGAATTATTAATGAAAGGGACTGAACTTTTAAGAACCAAAAGGGCTACAAAGTGGTTATCTGATGACAGAAACAGCAGTGCACTTACAAAAGCAGATATGGAATGGGGAGATAGCGTTTGGTTCCCAGAGGCAGTTAAAAGCGGCTGGAAATACTGGGCAATCGTACAGCCGGAAAAAGTAATTGGGCAAATCAATATGAAGAATCTTATTGAACAATATGCAAAACATGGCATCACAGCAAAAATGTTCACCGATCCAGATGAAGCTCTAGAATGGCTAAAAGCACAGTAATTTTTTGTTAAAAATCTAATAGCCATAGTCCTTCTATTAAAAACTTATGGCTATTTTTAATTTCTTTTGATTTCCTGTCCTTTTTGTATTGACTTTTATCCGTTTGGCGTTTATTCTTAGTTTAAGGATAAAAACTTTATATGGAATAAGATAGAGGCGCGATCTGGTACGAGTAATCTATTATATATTACTTGGCGCAGTAATAGACGAAAAGACCAATCGCCGAAGTTTCGACTTTCTGCCAAGAGGAGTCGTTGCTGGGCTGTTGCAGAATATGTAACAGACTGTCACTTTTTTTAAAGTGGAGAGCTATCGCAATGTTGAATAATAATAAACATGAGTTGCCTCCGTGCCTCATGTTTTTTTATTAGAAAATATCATTTATTATAGGAGGTTTATTATGAATCGAAGAAAATTTTTCACATTACTATCTGTTATGATACTGGTGGTCATGACTTTCGCTGTACCAGCTTTTGCTGCTGAAATAGCCGAAGAAGGGTATCAAAGTAGTGTCTACGCTACTTTTTGGTCATTACTCCCTCCGATTATTGCTATTGTACTGGCTCTTATTACCAAAGAAGTATATAGTTCGCTCTTTATAGGTATTATTTGCGGAGCGTTTATGTACGCAAACTTCAATCCGCTAATAGCTTTTAATACAATGTTTACTGAGGGATTTATATCATCCCTTGCTGACAGCTGGAATGTTGGTATTCTCATTTTCTTAGTTGTTCTTGGAACCATTGTAAGCCTTATCAATAAGGCAGGAGGATCTGCTGCCTATGGCCAATGGGCAAGCAAAAAAATCAAAACAAGAAAAGGAGCTATGCTTTCTACTTTTGGGCTTGGTGTTCTGATATTTGTAGATGACTACTTTAATTGTCTGACCGTCGGAAACGTTATGAGACCAATTACGGATAAATTCAAAATTTCCCGTGCTAAATTAGCTTATATTGTTGACGCCACTGCTGCTCCCATATGTATGATTGCACCTATATCCTCATGGGCGGCTGCTGTGACTGGTGTTGTAGAAGGTTATGACGGACTGGATCTTTTTATCCGTGCAATACCTTATAACCTGTATTCCTTA
Source organism: Clostridia bacterium (assembly GCA_012720075.1). Taxonomy (GTDB): domain Bacteria; phylum Bacillota; class Peptococcia; order Peptococcales; family BICA1-8; genus JAAXZE01. Next base: position 2,347 of record JAAXZE010000037.1, on the reverse strand, counting down.
CTCACTATTGCTATGATTATATTTATTACTTTCATGGAAATAGAATATGGTCCAATGAAAACCCATGAAGAAAATGCTATGTATAAAAATGACCTTTATACAACCCCTGATCGTCCTTATGAAGGCCAAGATGGAGAAGTGTCTGCTGGAAAGGGTACGGTTATGGATTTAGTGGTTCCTGTATTTATTTTAATTGCCTTTTGTATATTTGGTATGCTTTATACAGGCGGTATTTTAGAAGGTGAAAATATTATTGATGCTTTTGCTAACTGCGATGCCTCTCTGGGGCTGTCACTGGGCTCTTCTCTTGCACTGCTTATTATCATCGTATATTATCTGGTGCGCAGGGTGCTTACCTTTAATGAGTGCATGGAATGTTTCCCTAACGGATTTAAAGCTATGGTTCCAGCAATTCTTATTCTTACTTTTGCCTGGACATTAAGCAGAATAACCAGTCTTCTTGGCGCAAAAGAATTCGTAAGCGGTATTTTTGAAGGCAGTGCAGCGGGTCTTAGAATATTCCTCCCAGCCATCGTATTTCTTGTGGCTACTGGTATGTCCTTTGCAACCGGCACATCCTGGGGAACCTTTGGTATTCTGCTTCCAATTGTGGTTGCAGTAGGCCTTGAGCCTGAATTACTGGTAATTTCAATTTCAGCTTGTCTTGCCGGAGCTGTTTGTGGCGACCACTGCTCCCCTATTTCCGACACAACGATTATGTCTTCTACAGGGGCTATGTGCAACCACATTAACCATGTTTCCACTCAATTGCCTTACGCAATCACTGTAGCGACTGTATCCTTTGCAGGTTATATTCTTGCAGGTTTAATCCAATCCGCATGGATTGTGCTTCCTATATCTATGGCACTAATGTTTATAACCCTTTTAATAATCAAATTGCTTATAGCAAATAAGGTCCAAGCTTAACTTAACTCATAATATATCAAAAATATAGCGGCTGTTAAATAGCAGCCGCTTTTTTAGTCTTATAAATCATAAATCCTATTAAGAAACCAAACAATGCCGGTAACACCCAACCAAATCCATAGTCAAATCCCGGTAAATATATATGAGCAAAATTTACAACACCTTTTGTAACTATATTTTGTTGCAAAGGTTCGGGAAGAGCTTTGCACAAATCAAAAAATGCTGCAATCATCGTCAATCCAGTTGTCCATTTGTAAACATCACTCTGCTTATGAATAAATGGTGTTAATAAAGATAATATAATTAAAGTAATTGCCAACGGATAAAGAAACATCAGTACAGGTATAGATAACTGAATAATATTATTTAATCCAAAATTAGCAATAATAAAAGAAAACACTGTAAATAGGATCGCATAATTTCGATAAGAAATGGAATTCGGGAACATTTCACTAAACATTTCAGAGCAGGAAGTGATTAATCCAATGGCTGTTTTTAAACATGCAACCCCTACAATTCCAGCCAATAAAACTTTTCCGACAACCCCGAAATAATGATTGCTTACCAGGGATAAAATGGCCCCTCCATTATCAGCACGGCTCACACTTCCAAGACTTGTCGCACCCATATACGCTAATGAGGCATAAATAACGCCCATACCAATAACACTGACTAACCCTGACTTACAAGATTCAATGGCAATCGCATGGGATTTATTAACCCCCAGCTTTCTTATGTTCGAAATAATAATAATAGCAAATGCCAAAGAGGCCAATGCATCCATCGTATTATAGCCATCCAATAAACCAGTAAATAAAGCTTTTGTCATATAATTTCCCTGAGGCGGATACTGACTTACCTGCCCCATTGGTTTTACATAGGTAGCAATGAGCAAAATCGATAAAAGAATCAGAAAAATAGGTGTAAGATACTTACCTACCCAGTCTATAATACGTCCCGGCCGCAAAGAAAAATAAAGGGTCAGAGAAAAGAAAACCAATGAAAAGATCAACAACCCCAAGCGCAATTGTTCTTTTGGAATAAAAGGATTCATTCCTACTTCAAAGGCAACCGTCGCAGTACGGGGTATAGCAAATAAAGGACCGATGGTTAAATATAATGCACAAGTAAAGAAAATCGAATATTTGACATGAACAGGCTTTGCCATATCAAATAAACTTTCACTTTCAGAAAGTGCCGAGGCCATAATACCTAATATAGGCAATCCTACTCCTGTAATTAAAAAACCAATGGTAGCCCATAAGGTATTGCTCCCAGCATCTTGTCCCATTTTTACGGGGAAAATCAAATTACCTGCCCCAAAAAAAAGTCCAAACAACAACGCACCTATCAATACACATTGATGAAAATTTAGTTTTTACTTCATAAATATCCCCCTCGATGTGTTAAACGCTTTTGA
>JAAXZE010000036.1 GCA_012720075.1 Clostridia bacterium | reverse complement strand
TAGTGTATGTATTTTTAGGTGATTCTCTTTTAGGATACTCACAAAATTACCTGTCAATTTAAATTTGAATTAAAAAAGTTAAGATATTTGGCTAAAATTACCTTTTATCTTATATAAAAAAGCTATTTTGCAAAATGCTTATATATAAAAGAATTTATTTTTTCTACAAATTTCGCAAACTAATATTTTTTTCTGTCCTAACAAAAAAACCCTACCCAAATTATGGGTAAGGTATTGTTAATATTAGTCTATCTATTCGTTGAGCATTACCTCTTAATTACCATGTCAGCATTAGCAGAAACTGCCGGATCCAATTGAACATAACCCAGTAGAGTATCCATCTTCTGCCCTTCTACTCTAAACTCCACCTGGTCAATGGTAGGAAACTGGCACAGGGTATTTACAATGGAATAGACCGCCAATTGCTCATTTTGTTCTCCGCCGGGCAGATTGGCTACTAATTCCTTACTGAAATCAACTATGCATAAGCCGTTTTCCTTCACGTTAATGTCCAATAAGCTGGTTCCGGCGGGAATAGTGGGCAAAAGACCGCTTTGAAAATCAGGACCTTCAATAAGGGCATTAATGGTTTCGCGGGCTATACCTTCAACTTTTGGTATTTCCTTCTCAACAGCCACCAAATGCTTTCCGTCGGCTGAACCAAAATACAGTAAAACCTTTTTATATTCTATGGGCTCGCCTACTACAAGGTCAGATCCCTGGGGACTTGTAATATCTACCTCTATTTCCCCTAATTGCTCATTTATGTCTTCTTCACTATTCTCCGCTCCTTTAAAATCTTCTTTAATTGACAGAAGCTTATCCACTACACCGCAGCCGACAAGGGCAAAAGTTAGAAAAATAAGAATCGTAAACAGGATAAGAAATTTTCTCGACATTTACAATGCCTCCTTCCCTCAAAGTAATATATCAATAAATCATATCCTTGAGAGAAGGATTTTATTACACCTTTTTTATTTTAAGTGCCATAGTTGCGGAAAATAAATTTTACCCACTGTATCCCAAGAAGATTCTTTTGAACATGATACAAGAAGCAGGAAGCAAGAGACAAGAAATAGGATTTAGACAGTTAACATCACGATGTCACTGTTACACCATATCACTATATTTTTTTGTTATACGCGTAGGGACGGACCTGGTGTACACCCTAACCAATGTTTACATCAAAATAATCATATTAGGGCAAACACATAGGTTTGCCCCTACAATAGCCATTTTTTTCTGGTCATTGGCCGCATATTTACAATCTTCGATGTCACGGCGACACGATGACACGTTTTTTTGACCTTAACCCCAAATTTATTTCAAACGTTGGGAAGGCAACATAACCGGTCCTAAGGTCATGGCCGCCTCTTCAACATCCACTTGAACATCAATATTAATATCCACAAAGGGAACTTCCTCGGACCAATTCAATCCTTCCCAAACCTTGGGATATAAGGCTCTAACCACCTCTCCCATTCCCAAAAAATCGCTTTTTGTTTCCTGGGCTTTAATAACGGCCTTTTGAATTTCCTTTTTTATGGCTTCCGCAGCCCTTTGCTGCAAATCCCGGATAGTTTTTTCATTTTCAACATTAATGGAGCCGGCGTTTTCCACTAAATTTAAAGAAGAAGAAACATTAATATCAATTTGGATATTTTCCTTATCAATTCTAGGTATAATCTTACTTTTGCTGCTCTTTATTTCCAGAGAGATAAAGGCATTGGGGTCCACGGGATTTTCGACAACAACTACACCGCCTTTTACCTCTCCTCTCACCCAGAGATAACCGCGGGTGGTTTCTTCATCCAACCAGCCTATAAGCTTGTCACCCTTAAAGAAACCGGAACCTCTCATTTCCAAAATCTCTTTAGGCTTTTCTTCTCCCTCTTTCGATGTTTCTTTTTCTTTGGCAGGGGGCAGAAAACTCTCCTGATCCAGTGCCTTTATCCGGGGCAAAACATTTTCTTTTCCTGCAGAGCTTAAAGTTAGCAATAGATCATTGATGGTAACGGCAGTGGAAACGGACTGTCCGGTCCTGTTTTCAATTAATTAACTGATAAACACGGCATTGATGCTTTCTAATTTGGGCTGGGCCTCCAAGATATCCTTGGCCTTTCCTTGGGCAACCACAACATAATTGGATCTTCGTAATTCTTTTCCTCGGCTCAATAAGTCCAACACCGGTACAAGCCCGTCTTTAGCTACTTCCTCACCGAAAACAATCACATTTAAATGCCCCCAAAAAGGTTTCCTGGCCGACCTGGTGTTAACATCCCTGATGGCTTCAAATATTGTTCTGCCCTTGCCGCTTACCAGCCAAACCGGCGGCTCCTCGCCGCCCCCTCCGCCTTCCAGAAGGGCCGGCAAAGCCATCTGGGTAGTTATTTGATAATCACCTCCCTCCTTATCTAATCCCAGTCCGACGGCAAAGCCGATTTGGTTAATCTCCTTTTTATCCCAACAGCCCGAAAAAAGCAGCGGGATTATAACCACCAGCAAAAAAAGATACCTTTTCTGCTTAGGCATTTGTTTTCTCCCCTTTGTGAAAAAGACTGACAACCATTATGAAAAGCGGAACAACTAGAGTTACTACAAAGCCATAGATGAAATTGATTTTGTATAACCCTAAAAGTGCCAATAAATCTTTAGGCCATAGACTTAAGACCAACAACAAACCCATGATGATTAAGGTGAGCTTACGATAATTTTTCAGCTTTAGAAGCTGGGTCCAACCCGAAATAGCGCAAAAGGATAATACACTGACATTAATAAAAGCAATACTTAGCCATAGGGATAAAAAGAAAGCTTCCAGCCGTTCTAACAATTCCCCTATTCTTTCCATCTTCACCAATTCAATTACCGGCCAGGCCATTCTCCCGGTCTCATAAACACCAAAAGTGGCTACCGTTCCCAGAAAAAAGGCAACGGTAATAGAAACGGCGAAAAATAAGGCTACCAGACTGGTTGTGGTTAACTTTTTCGGGGCGTTGACATAAGGATAAAGCATTAACAAAACAATAATAACCCCGAAATAAGACAGTGAACTAATAACTCCCTCCAAAAGGTCCAAGGGGGGTGTCTGCAAAACAGGCCTAAGCCTAATAAGGTCCATATGGTTAAGGTTGCCCAAAAGAACCAGAACCAGTAATAACAAAATAAGAGGAGACAACAATTCTGTAAAACGGGCAATATCCTCCAGGCCATTTTGTACAATCCAGGCCACCAAAACTATTAAAACGGTCAGCACCAACCCGCGGGGAGTATCGGGAAGCAAAGCCGATTTTAGCATTTCGGCAAAAATTCGCAGGCTCACAGCGGCCAAAAAAGTATAATAGATTACCAGAAAGGCACCAAAAATTCTACCCAAAAACGAACCCAAAACAAGAGGCGCAAACTCTACCACAGTCTTACCGGGAAACTTCCTGGAAACTCTGTTAATAAAAAACAGCATTATGGCACTGACCAAACCTCCGGCCAGTAAAACAAACCACCCGTCAACACCGGCTACCAAAACCAGGTGTCTAGGCAGAATTAAAATATAAATTCCTGTTAAAAGCATGGTCAAGATAAAAAAGATTTGTCTGGGTGAAATAGTGCCCCGTTTTATCATTTTCCTCCCCCTCCTTTATTGATATATGACCTGCGCAAATAGGTTTTGGGAGGTTTTTCGGAAGGGCTTCTGAATTGGGGTGCGGTCGTCATTTGCCACCTTGGCGACCTGATTAAAACATCCTTAAGTTCACTTACTCTTAAAGGCGCTAAAGGTTCCAGATAGGGATAACCAAAAGATTTTAAAGAAATCATGTGTATTAAAATGGCAATCCAACCCAGGGCAACACCGTATAAGCCTAATACGGCTCCTAAAATCATAAGAGGAAATCGGAATAACCTTAAGGGGATAGATGCGGCAAAACTGGGCACTGTAAAAGAACCTATAGCGGTCATGGCTACCACTATAACCATTTGGGGGGCCACTAATTTGGCCTCAACGGCTGCCTGGCCCACAATTAATGCTCCAACTATACCTAATGTGCTGCCGATAGGTCCCGGCAGCCGAACACTGGCCTCCCGCAAGAGCTCCAAAGAAACTTCCATAGTAAAGGCCTCCACAAAGGCAGGAAAGGGGACCCCTTCCCTGGCTCCTGCGATACTTAGGGCTAAACGGGTAGGTATCATCTCTTGATGAAAAGTTGTAACCGCTATATATAAAGCCGGCAGGGTAACAGCCGAAAAAACACCTAAGAACCTAATCCATCGTAAAACAGTACTCATTAAAATCCGGCTGTAGTAATCCTCGGGGGACTGTAAAAATTGGATAAATACCGTCGGCACGATGAGACAGTTGGGAGAACCGTCCACCATAATGATAACCCTGCCCTCCAGTAAGTAAGCCACCAATTTATCAGGTCTTTCCGTGTACTGGATTTGGGGAAAAGGAGAATAGGGGTGGTCTTCTATGTACTGCTCAATACAACCGGTCTCCAAAATGCTGTCAACTTCATTGATCCTGTCCAATCTTTTTTGGACTTCTTTAACAATTTGGGGATTGACAATACCATCCATATATAATACAGCTACATCGGTCTGGGTATATTTGCCTATCTTACGGGACTCAATCTTTAATTTATCGGAGTGAATCCTTCTTCTTACCATGGAGGTATTAATACGAAGGGTTTCAGTAAATCCTTCCCTTGGCCCTCTTACTACCACCTCTGAATCAGGCTCGGCAATTCCCCGGCTGGCCCAACCTTTTGTGCCTAAAATCAGGGCTTTATCCGAGCCGTCAATCAAGAGGGCGGTGTCTCCGGAAAGAAAGCCGCTCATCACATCGTCCAGATTTTCTACCTGTTTTTTTTCCGCCACGGTAATAGTAGCTTCATTCACCCATTTTATTATGTCTTCTTCGGGCAATTCTGCATTAGGGGCAGAGCTTCGGGCTTCCAGGGTAAGACTTTTCAGTATATGGTCATGAACGGCGGCTTTGTCTATTAGACCGTCAACATAAATAAGGGCTGCTTTAACAGGGGACTTATATCCGATCAAAAACTCCCGGAAAACAATATCACTGCAGTTGGAAAAAATACTCTTTATTTCTTCCAGGTTTTTATTTATATCGGTACTGATGGGTTTAGCCTTATTTTCATCGGTTGGGTTATTTTTTTTTATCGGTATTTTTTTGACCATTTGCCTGCTTCCCTCCTATTGCTATCCAGAAGAGCTATAGATTAGTTATTAACCGCTTAAGGGACAAATATGCATTGGTATGCAGGCATAAAAAAAGGGGCCTTTTAAACCGGCACCCGTGTCAAAGACTTATTATTTTCCGACAAAGATTATTAAAAAGCTACCCTCCACTTTTGCTTCCATTTATTAAAGAGCTTATAGAGAATGGAAAAAGAGATATAAATAAGAAAAACTGTAGATTAAACACAGTTTTTAAAGTGTGTTAACTACAGGTATTTTTATTTACCTAAAAATCCTGTCTTTTTCTTTTCTTCGCCGGTACCAGATAAAAATGACTCCAATTAAAATGAATACAATGCTTACAACCTGTGCTGCCCGCAAAGGTCCCAGCATCAAACTGTCCGTCCGGAAACCTTCAATCACAAACCTCCCTATAGAGTAGGCCATAATATAGTATAAAAAAACTTCTCCCTGCCGGATAAACCGCTGTCTTCTTAACCACAACAAAAAAATAAAAACCAACAGGTTCCAAAGGGATTCATATAAAAAGGTGGGGTGGCGATAAGCACCGTCAATCCACATGGCCCAGGGAATTTGTTCAGGGTCTACTTCATAACCATAAGCCTCCTGGTTAAAGTAATTACCCCAGCGCCCGATGGCCTGCCCTAAAATCATACTGGGAGCGGCAATATCAGCTAGCTGCCAAAAATTCATATTATAATAACGAATCATTAATCCGCCAACCAGGAGGGCTCCGATAATCCCTCCGTGAATAGCAAGCCCGCCATGCCATACTGCGGGAATTTCCGCCAAATTTTTACTGTAATAATCCCAACGAAAGATTACATAATACAGGCGGGCGCCTATAAAGGCAGCGGGAATGGCGGCTATCAGGATATTCATAAATTTATCCTCATCTACTCTTTGCCGTTGTACTTCTCTTAGGGCAATAATTGTTCCTATTAAAATGGCTGTTGCAATTAATATCCCGTACCAACGAACAGAAATAGGACCTACTTCCAAAGGCCCTATTTTTACAGGTCCCAATTGAAAAGCAATGGGATCAATCATAGTATCTGCCTCCTGCTTGTGACCTAAATTAGTGTGTAGTTGAAATGCCGAGGATTACTAATTTTTAGGGTAACTTAACAGCTAAACATTGTCAAATGATATTATTTTTTTACCGGTACAAACTATATCTAAGGCGGTGATAACATGTTTCGCCAGAAACTTAGTGAGATATTTTTTATTATTTTGGGAGCTTTTATCTACGCTTTAGGTTTAAATATATTTATTGTTGCCAATCATCTGGCCGAAGGAGGTTTTACAGGCATTTCCCTTATCCTCCATTATACACTGGGACTGCCGGTAGGTATGGTAATTCTATTTGGCAACCTTCCTTTACTGTTGATTGGTTGGAAATTATGGGGCTGGTAATTTATATCCAAAACTTTCTTAGGAGTTGTAGCTTCTTCTTTATTTATTGATTTAACAGCCGATTTCCAAATGAAAGTGGAGGACTTACTGCTGGCTGCTTTGTATGGCGGTGTCGTCACAGGAGCAGGTTTAGGATTGGTTTTAAGAAATGGCGGAACTACAGGGGGAGCTGACATAATAGGCCGATTATTTAATCGGTATTTTGGCATTCGAATGGGTAAATTTTATCTTATATTCGATTTTCTTGTTATTAGTACCGTAGCTTTTTTCTTTGGCTTATCCATTGCTCTCTATTCTCTGGTTACCATTTATGTTTTCAGTAAAGTTGCCGATTATATTATCGACGGCTTGGATGCCGCCCATCAAGCTTTAATCATTTCAGATAAAATTGATAAAATAGCCGAAGCCATTGACCGGGAATTAGAAAGGGGCTTTACCTATTTAAAAGGCAAAGGACATCTTCACCAGGATAAGGATATTATTCTATGTGTAGTAAGTAAATGGCAAATTTTCCGTTTGAAAAAAATAGTGAGAAATATTGACCCCAAAGCCTTTATAATAGTAAGCGATGTTTATGAAGCCCTAGGCGAAGGATTTAAAAAAGGATAATCAAAAAAAAGGGCCCCACGGCCTAACTGATGTTATAGTTAATATCATAACTTTTGGCAACTGCCCGATAGTACTTTTCCAAAATGCCACCTTTTTCGATGGTTTCCACTAATTGAATTAGTCCTTGTTTTTCCAATTCTTTAACATGATAGTGCATCTTTGCCGAGGAATGACCCAATAAATCAGCTACCTGTTTAACCGTAGCCTGCCTTTCAATCAAAATCTTTAAAATCTTAACCCTTAGGGGATCCGCGACCGATTTGATTTTTTCCAGGTCTTGTAGGATTAAGTTTTCCTCCATTCCATCAATCACCCCTTTTACCAAACACATCATCTGTATTATAGTTATTATATAACAGTTTGGATATAAAATCAATGGTATTGAGTAAAATTTCTGTAAAAATAAAAAAATCGGAACAATTAGAATATTTAATGGCACCTTTAAGTTTTTTTAATTTTTTCCTTCTTTTTCGTTCAGTCTATAGAATAAAGTCAGCAGACTGTCCCCCAGATGTATATCTTCAACGACAACATCACCGTTTTTTTCTAACATTATGGGGGCGAAGTTCCAAATACCCCGGACACCGGACTTCATCAAAATATATGCAACTTTTTGAGCTGCCTGTACCGGTGTACTGACAATTCCTATTTGGACAGGATATTTTTTTAAAAAATCAGCTAAATGTTCTACATCCATAACAGTCAGATTTCCAACCTGGCTGCCGATATTTTTAGGATTATTATCAAAAATGCCCGTTATTTTTAATCCCCTGCGGCTAAAACCCGGGTAATTAACAATAGCCCTGCCTATATTTCCGGCACCTACTATCACTGCAGTATATTGTTTTTCCAAACCAAGAATGCCCGAAATGGCCTGATATAATGTTTCGACCCGGTAACCGTAACCTTGCTGCCCAAATTCTCCGAAATAACTTAAGTCTTGCCGTAGCTGGGAAGATGTTATCCTCATCAATTGACTTAGTTCCTGAGAAGAAATCTTTTCTTTCCCTTCCAACAAAAGCTGATAAAGAAATCTGTGATACATGGGCAATCGATTTATTACGGCTTTTGGTACCGTTACCATTTTATCGGTTTTAGCACTCATGTTCCACCCTCCCAAATTCCAGTGATTTATAATTCAATCCACCCAGAAGCATTTTTAAAATGTTCGTGGACCGTTGTACAATATACTTCCCAAACTCTGTTTACTCACATACTTTCTATAAGTGAATTTTATCACGAATATTAGAAAATCGTCAAACTATGAAAAAAGTTTAAAAAAATCTTTATGAAGCTTTAATTAAAGAATTATTGAAAAAGGTCTACCCTAGATATTTAAATTAGGATAGACTATTATATATATTCCAGCAAATTGGAGGTAAATCGTGAAAAGTTCCTGCACACTAAAAGATGCCGTTTCGCCTTGGATGACTGCCAGCTATCCCGGCATAAAAAGGTATTTAAAATTTGGTACCGAAAAAGTATTTCCCAAAGGTGCGATTATAATATCTCCGGGCGTTCGCTGCAACGATTTGTTTTACATAGTAAGCGGAAATATGAAAATTTCTCTGGTCAATTACCAGGGTGAAGAAAAATTGGTGTCCATTATAGGAACCGGCGGAATCATTTACGAAGGTTTTCCTACCGGTGATAACAGCAGCTCTATTTTTGTTACCACCATGGGCAACTGTCATCTGGTAAAGCTCACCGAGCACCAATTGACCTCCCTGTTAGAAAAAGACCCTTTGGTAGCTTCCGATATAATAAAATACTTGCATTTAAAATATAAGATGCTCCTTTCATTATACCAAGGATTGCTTTTCTACTCTCCTCCACAAAGGTTATGCCGCCTTTTTTGCTTGCTCTCCGACACCTTTGGGGAAAAACAAGAGGATAAGTTAATGGTTTATCTGCGTTTAACTCAGACCCAATTGGCAGAGTTATTAGGTCTCTCCCGAGTTACGGTAGCCAATATCCTCAAAGATATGCGGCAAAAAAACATTTTGGAAACTAAAAATAAAACTTTTATCTTTTCAAATAAACTATGTGACTATTGTCAAAATATCTGATGAAGTATTTAAAAAAGCTCCCCGCAGGGAGCTTTTTTTAGAATTTGCCATCCAACAATTCCAGGGTATGGAGGGCCCGAATATTGGATTTCTTATTATCAAGTCCACCTCTAAGCTGCATAATGCAACCGGGACAGTCGGCACAAACAATGTCGGCACCGGTCTCTTCAATATTTTTCAATTTACCTTCCAACATAACTTTGGAAATTTCCCTCAGTTTAATGGAGTAGGAACCGCCAAATCCGCAGCATACATCGGAATCAACCATTTCCACAAATTCCACATTTTTAATGTCCTTAATTACTTCTCTAGGCTCAGCTTTAATGCCTAAGGAACGATTTAAGTGACAGGAATCGTGATAAGTTACTTTGACTTTATTGGGACAAGCTACTTCACTAAGGGCGGCTACTTCTTTCTCTGCAGCCTGGTCACCTTTAGTTAGATTATGAATTAATTTGATGGCATCTATAGCTTTGGCGGAAACCTTTTCAGCTTTAGCTTTGGCAGCCGGGTCATTTTGTAATACATGGATCCAGTTTTCCTTTAATACTTCGGTACAGGTCGGGCATGCCGTCACAATATATTGGTATTCATCTTTAGCAAAATTGTCCAGATTCTGTTTAGCTATGGTAGCAGTAACATCTTGACGGCCCATGTAGAAAGCAGGAGCGCCACAGCAGCTTTGTTCAGGATATTCTACTTCGACCCCTAACTTATTGGCCAGCCGCACCAAGGATTCTCCGATTTCCGGATAAGCATAATCAATTACGCAACCGCCAAAGAAAGCAATTTTGCCTTTCTTGTTAACGGGATTTTGTTTAATGGATTTAATTCTTTCTCTAAAGGGCTTGGCAGGGAAAGCCGGCAGACTGCGCCAATCAGCCAATCTACCAAAACCAAAAGGCAGATTGCGGACATATTTTTTACCGTCTTTACCTTCTGAGGCAAACATTGACGTAGCCCAGGAAGCTTGCCGTAAACCAAACTGGAACAAGCCTTTCTTTGGCAAGAGTGAACCGACAATTAAGTTTTGCATACCCGGGAGAGGAATTTGTTGTCTAACCCGACGGCGGACTTCAAGGATTAAATTGGGAATGTCTATTTTACCCGGGCAGAAATCCCGACAACGTCCGCAGCTTATACATAAATCTTGAATTTTTTCTACCGCTTCAAAACCATCAAAGAACGTAGTTAAAATTACTCCTATTCCACCGGGATAAATATGACCGTAAACATGACCGCTCAGCAATTGATAAACCGGGCAAACGTTGATACAGGAACCACAGCGAATGCATTGTCCTGCCTCTTTGAACACCGGATCTGTTAACAATTTTCTTCGACCGTTATCTAACAGAATAACATGCAACTCTTTGTCAACTACATTTCCATTGGCATCCAAGGTTTGAGTAGGTCCGGAAATCATGGTTACATAACTGGTTATCGGTTGAGCGGTTGCGCTTTTCGCCAAAGCTTTGGCAATAGGTCCTACATCTTCAAATTTTTCAACCAGTTTTTCGTAGCCTAACAATATTACATGAACCGGCGGCAAGGATGCTGTTAAACGGGCATTGCCTTCATTGGTAAAAATACACATAGTTCCCGTTTCGGCAACAGCAATATTGCAGCCTGAAATACCTATATCAGCAGTAAGGAATTCTTGCCGCAAATTTTTCCTGGCTAATTTAACCATTAAAGGAATATCGACTTCTACTCGATAACCTAAGGCATCAGAAAAGACGTCGGCACACTTTTCTTTGGATAAATGAATGGCCGGCATTACCATATGGGAAGGTTTTTCGTTAATCTGCTGAATAATCCATTCGCCCAGGTCGGTTTCAATCATTTCCAATTGATCTTCGACATGTTTATTTAAATGGATTTCTTCTGAGGCCATGGATTTGGATTTTACCACTTTCTTGGCGTTACGTGCTTTGGCAATATCTCTTAATATTTGATATACGTCAGCACCCGTTTCAGCTCTGTGAACCTTTGCTCCTCTGTTAGTAAGGTTTTTCTCGAACTGGTCAGCCAATTGTTCAAATTTAGCAGCTCCGTTGCTTTTTACTTTGGCGACCTCTTTTCTCAGGGCTTCAAAATCAATGCCTTCATATACCTTAGCCCTGGAAATAGGAAAGTCTTTACCGAATTTACCCAGGGCATTTCTAATCCCTTGGTTGTTAAGAGCAGCTTCAATTCGCGCTTTAAATGAATAATCTATTGGCATAAAAACTCACTCCTCCCATTTAATTAACCAATACATACATATATTACTTTGCTGGGTCCATGAACACCTATGGTAAGCACTCTCTCTATATCTGCCGTCTTACTGGGTCCTGTAACATATGCAATATAATGGGGCGGATTACCGTTATAAGCTTTTTGAATTATCTGTAAAGAATCTGCAAAAGTATCAACAATTGTTTTAGTTTCAATAATTGCCAAATGGGTAGGAGGCAACATGGAAACTAATCTTTCATGTATACTTTGAGCATCTTGGACAACAGTTCCAAGTTCGGCAATGCCGATATCAAATTCGGAAATACCGAAATCAGACTGTTCAATCCAATCCTTATCTTGTTCCAGACCTAAATCAATCCCCTCTTTTTTCGCTTCTTCTTTAATGACTTGAGAGTTTACTAAGGTTAGAGGTGCGGCTGCGGCTTTCTTGACATTAAATTCTTTCATAACCTCAACAATTGCTTTTTCCGCTTCTTCTTTAGTTGATACCCGGATAACTTTTACCGTGAGTGCCTCAGCTTTTTGTTTAAATTGCTCATATAGTTCTTCTTTTCCGGCACTTTTGGGCAAATAGGGCCTCCAGTCTATAACTTGGCCATTCATTTATCCTCACTCCTCACTTTAATTATTTTTATTAAACCTAGTTGAAATATTCTTTAATTTCTGTTGTTTTTCCTTCCGGAAAATAATTTTTCTTAAGAAAAATTTAAACAATACCGCCTTTGAATGCTACATTTAAAGGAATTATTGATTTTCGTAACTTTTTCCAGTTAAAAATATAAGGGATTTATTAGTCTATAGACCAATAATCCCTAATTTGCTTTCCAAAGTATTTCTTCTTTAGATTTTGCTGTTAAAGTAAAATGTTCCTTTTCTCTGAGCTTGTATCTTAAATCAGACCATTTAATCACCGTATCTTGATCTTGCTTCTCTATAGAATACCAGGGGAAACGGGCAAAATCCAAAAATATTTTTACCTCCGGATCCTCTTTGGAAGCTAAAACGGAAGGGCATTCTTCTTCAGGAAATAATTCTTCCTTGATCGTTATTTCTCCGGAAAAAGAATCAACCTGTCCCAGATAGTAAGTCCCACACCGCTCAACAATAAAATTCCATTTTCTCAAGCCTAAAAGAGGAGGCAACAAAGTTATCCTGCCGTCCTTAAAAATTTTCCCCAGACGGTGTCCTGCTTTTAGCCGAAAATTCAACATGGTCAGTACATATAGTCCTAATAAAGGAAATATAGAAAACAGAAGTTCTTCTTGACCGGTATAAATGTAAAGGCCCAAACCCAAGGTAAAGATTATGATGATTACCGGGTCGACAATCATTAATATATCCCAGGCAAAACGTTGGTGGGAAAGGGGCCAAAGAAGTTTTGTTCCATAAGCATTTAATAAATCTAAAAAAAGGTGAAGACCTAAAGACAAAAGGCTCACCAAAAACAGATGGGAAAAGTTTGCTTCCGGAATAAATAAATTTACTGTAAAGGCAATAAGGGCGGCATATAGAGGAGAAAACAATATGGAATGACTAAAACCCCGATGGTGTTTAAGATAAGCCGTTTTACTCTTTGCCCCTAATATTACATCCAAGTCAGGGAACTGGGAAGCCAGCAAAGCACAGGTTATCAAGCCGGGTTCCGGGCCAACCAGCAATTCCTGAGCCAAATAGCCGATTCCTATCCCTGTTATGCCATGGGTTAAATTATCCATTATCCATCACCTGCTTAATCTTTGCTCCCAATCCAAAAGAAATTTTTTTATTTCCAAACCGCTGCTGTAACCGCCTAAATCTCCGGATTTTCTAATGACCCGATGACATGGAACGATGATAGCAACCGGGTTCTTTCCGTTAGCTTGTCCTACAGCTCTTACTGCCTTCGGATTTCCGATTTTTAAAGCTATTTCTTCATAACTGACAGTCTGCCCAAAAGGTATCGCTTGCAACGCCTGCCAAACCTTTAACTGGAAAGGCGTGCCTTTTAAATCCAAAGGACAGGAAAACCGTTTCCTGTGTCCGGAAAAATATTCTTTTAATTGATTAAGAGGTTCCTTAATATACTTTCCGTCCTTTATTAACTCAAAATTGGGATATCTATTCTTTAATAATTTCAAATAGTCTTCGTTAGCTAATGGATTAATAAAATCTAACGCAGCCAGCCCTTTGCCGGTTGCTGCCAGTCCTATCTTCCCAACAGGACTGTTGTAAAATGTGAAAGATATTTGCTCTGCCACTCCTCTTTTCCCCCCGTTCATTCATGTGAAAAGACCGGTGTGCCCGGCCTTTAAAGGCTTTACTATTCCTCGCTTTTATTGGAGGGAAGCCTTTTTAGACTCCCTGTTTTTACGCCGTCAGGAAACTTCTGCAAATCAGCGGAGATACCTGTTTCCCTTTGAGCTATATTGCGGACAAATTCTTCTCTTTTTCTTTCCAGCTCTTCATTCATATTTTCCCCAATCTCAAACCAGTACTTAGAATTTTTAAATTTATTTTCTCCCTTTTTGTCCACCTTTTCCAACCCTCCTTTTTAAGGTCAAGGTTAGTTTTAGCAGAACATTTGGGAGTTATGCAGTCATTCAAAGTAGGGTAACTGCCGTTTTATCTTCAGCTGCCATTCTTTAAGTTGAGCAATCAAACTCGGCAAATCAAGGTCTTCATTAATAATTCTTCTAAACTCTAAAACATCAACATTGTTTAACTCCGGTAAATAATTATAAAAATGCAAAAGGTCATCGTAAATATATGTGGGAAAATAAACATATTTATTTTTAAGTTCTTGCCAGGCGGTGCTTCTTACCTGAATAGCATTTTCGGCATTTAAATTATACTCCAGTTCGTCTATTAACAAACTCAAAGCATTATATTGCTCCTTAAAAATCTCTTTTAGGGTAAACGCTTCTAAAATCCTGTTTTTCCTGTTTATAGCCCAGGCAATAAAGAGTCCTGTAATAAGCAAAGTCAAGGAAAAAACGGTCAACAGGATAAAAAACACGGAAGGTACTTTACCAATCAACATACCAACCAGCACACCGAAAAGAGCACATAGAAAAACCAATAGATAAGTTAACCAGTCATCGCTCAAAACAAGAGCCATATTGACTAAAAGTCCCAGATCTTTATTTTTTCCACCTCTCACCCTTCGCATGTTATCCCACCTTTATTGACTTTTGTCAATATTTCGACTTAAAGAGGGATAATCCTGCATTTTTTATAACTACACTTTTGGTAACCGGCAAACAAATTGATAAAATTCCTCCAAAGAGCCCTGATAATCCGGTTTATATTCCGGTTTCCCCCGGTCAATAAGGCAATCGGTTATTAGAAAGGTCTTCATGCCTAAGGTTCCGGCCACCAAATCTTCCTGGACATCATTACCTACCATTAAACATTCCTGAGGCAATAAATTTATTTTAGAACAAATTTGCCGGAAATACTCGGGGTTAGGTTTGCAAAACATGCTGTTTTCATAAGTTGTGACTAAATCCCAGGGCAAACTGCCGATTCCAGCCCATTCCATCCTCTGCCTGATAGCTATTTCAGGGAAGATAGGATTAGTAGCCAGGATAACCCGGTAGCCTTTTTCCATGGCTTGTCCCACTATTTTTTCCGAATACAATGAATATCCGGCATATTTTTTTAGTTTTGGGAAATGCTCCAGATAAAACTTTTCAAACAAGGGATACATTTCTTCCTTTTCCTGATCTACAGCAGGCAGGAATTTCTGCATAAAAGCTTCTTCATTAGTAACTGCCCCTGTATTATTAATCATAACCTCAGTAGCAATTATCAGCTCTTTAACAAATTTATTAGGCTCAACTTTATGAGCAAAAAAGGGAGCCAGAGCTTCAATGTATTTGTGCACAAAAACCTCCAGGTCTAAAGGGAGCAAAGTCCCGTCCAGGTCAAAAAGTATGGCTTTAAACATTAGAATCCCCCTCAAAGTTCTCTAAATATCATAAAAGTATTTTAATTATATCAAAAAAGGAACTTTGCGGGTCAAGTTTTCCGGAAAATTAATGGTTATTACCCATTTTTCATTATTTTTCCCGTCATAACTCCAAGAATGGGTAAATTTATTGTATACCATAACCCTTTCGTCATCGCCGGGATAATTGCTGTCATAAATGCCTAGATAAATATTTTCCAATCCTTCCTTCCACCAAAAAGGAAGAACTGTATGGGCCAAGGTGATATTTTGCAAATTAAAAACTCTCGGTAAAAAAACCAAGAAAACCGGCCTGGCTTCTTTATTTTCTTTCAGTCCGGAACAAACCCTTAGTAACAGCCGTTGGGGGGACAGAAAATATGAATGCAGCGCCTGCCGTAAAAAATACCTTCCCCAGGTGCGGGCTTGAAAAACGGCTATCAAAAACTGACTATCACCGATTGAAATGTTTTCATCGTAGAATTTTGCCAAGGTATAACAGGTTATCCCTGAACAAACTCCCGAAGCCAGTGTTTTAGCGATAATATAATCCATTACCCTTACAGGCACATAAGATTTACTAAAGGCCTCCCTATTTATCTGAGCCAGTTGTGCTTTGGAAAGGTTTAAACCATAGTTTTTCTTTTCATAGCTATTGCGGGACGGCCAAAACTCTCGGTTTTGTTTTTTAAAATGAACTATCAACTCCTAGCCCCCCAGACTACAAAACCCATAAAGATTAAATAATAAAGCCCACAGCTAATTAACAACGAAGTACTTAACCGCTTATGACGCAGCAAAGTCAAGGTAACCATGCTAATAGATAAAAGTACCAGCATTCCGCTTAGTAAAACTATTCCGTTTAATTGCCAAGGTGTAAAGAGCATTCCAATGGCAGGTATTAAAGAACTCTGAAAAACCATGGCTCCTGTTATATTTCCCAAAGCCAAAGTATCTTTTTTTTGAGCCAGCCAAATTATGCTGTTAAACTTTTCCGGCAATTCGGTAGCTATTGGAGCAATAATTAAGGCCAGTACAACTGCCGGTAAATTCATAGTTTTAGCTAAAACCTTTATCCCTTCCACAAAATTATGGGCACCCCAAATAATCAGAGCCAGGGCTGTAACAACCTGAAAAAGTATCACAGGTAAACCGGGCTTTCCCCAAAAATAACAATAAAGGGGTTTTAAACCATCACCTGTTATACCCTGGCCTGATCTTATGGTAAAAAAAGCATAAATAAAATAAGCCAGTATTAAAAAACCTGCCAGCAATTGGTGAATCATTGCCTTATTAGTAAAAGAGGCTGTCAGAGCTATAGTGTACATGAGAATAAAAAAGAAAAAATCACGGCTTATTATACGGGGGTCTACATTCAGAAGCCTAACCCCGGGACCTCTCCAAGGAAAACACCTGGCCGCCAATCCGGTTATAAAAAGGGCTAATGTTCCCAGCATGAAGGGGGCCCCCAGGATAGCACCAATACCAATATGGGCATTAGCAGGGTCATCGGAAAGAATAATGGCTACTATAGGAATGATGGATTCCGGCAAAGCAGTGCCAACGGCAGCCAAAATACTTCCTACAGCCCCTTCCGATAAATTTAAACGACAACCCAGCCATTCAATACCATTGGTAAAAAGCTCCGCGCCCATTAAAATAATCAGCAGGCCTAGTAAAAGTTCAATTAACAACCGGCGCACCACCTATTTTTTAAAACTTAAAATTTTTGTACTTTATATTTATATTAAAAAGCCATTGTGATATGCATATAAAAACAGGCCTTGCAGCCCGTTTAAGGTTTCACTTCGTTAGGTTAAGGTTACGCTCCACTTTGTTCCGCTAGATATGTTTCGACGTCACGATGTCACAGTGACACGATGGCACTTAACTTAATTCTCCATCTACAATTCTCCATTCTCCATTACTATTATTTTCATATCTTACTGCTGCATCAATAACTACCTGATCACCTTTTTTCTCCACCCCTACTAAACCTACTATACCCGGATCATTTTTGGAGGCCAGGTACAGACAGACAAATTCCTGGGCTCCCTGTTCACAATAAGGATCAACATAGGACTTGAGAATGGTTTCATAATCTTCCCGGGGAACCGATAAAATTTTGTGTTTAACTATAAACAATGGTTCCTTCGTTATCTCAGATACCCGACTGAAATCCAAAAAATCCCACCTGCCTATTTATTCTTGAAATTAGTATGCGGCAGGAGGGACTTTTTCATTCACATTCTACTTTAGCTCATTGCCTTCTAATAGACTCAGGTCTCTTTCCAAAGGTTCTCCGGTATAAATATGACCGGCTATGGTTTCAACTGTTTCACCTTCAACCAAAATCTGTACCTTCTCCACTCCCGGCAGTTCGGTTAAAGTATTGACAACACTATAAACAGCAAAAAT
Organism: Clostridia bacterium; assembly: GCA_012720075.1. Classification (GTDB taxonomy): domain Bacteria; phylum Bacillota; class Peptococcia; order Peptococcales; family BICA1-8; genus JAAXZE01. The sequence continues at coordinate 22,014 of JAAXZE010000036.1, read as the reverse complement.
TTCGCCCATAGACCCTGCTGCTCCAAGAATATGTTTGGAAAAATCTACCGTTACCAAACCTTGTTCAGCATCAAATTTATAATTCAGCACTTCCGTTCCTTCCGGAATTACGTTTAAAGTGTCATCATCAGCTTGAGTTCCTTTAATTAATTCTTCAATTAATTCTTTGCCCCTTTCAGCGGTAGGCAGGCCTTTTATGGTCCGCAGTTCCTTGCGGAGATAGCCGTCTTTATTACCAAAATAAAGGGTCACAACACTTTCCTGTTCCTCAGTGATTTCTTGATTTTCTTCGGCAGGTTCAATATTAATATCTTGCCCGTCTTTTTGTTCATTAGCCGAGCAACCAATTAAACCCATTACCAAAAACAAACTCAGAATAACAAATAATATTTTTTTCAACAGTATCCTCCTCCAAAAATAATTCTAATACAATAATTCTCCTTTAACCAAAATTTTCCTGCACAACTTGTCCATCTTGATTAAATAGACGTTAATAAACCATTTTTAGTTCCCATCAGTGGAGCTTTTTTTCTTTTTTAGCCGTTTGCTCTTTATCCTCTCTTTCTACCAGGTAAATATCTCCATTGGAACTAAGACTGGCATAAAAAACATCCTGAACTGAATTGATATTTCTTTTTTTTAATTCCCTTTCCAACCACTCCAGACTTAAATTGGCATCTTCCAAACCTTTGATATTTACCTCTCCATCATCAATCAGGGTCAAGGGCAAACCTTCATAATCGGTACGAACATTCAAATCCTCCGCCGACAATGGTCGCTTCTGAGGTTTTAAAGAAACCGTAAGCTCTCCTGAAGTTTCTAAAATAGCAAACTCCACGTCGGCAATATTGAAAACATTTTTTTCTCGCAACTGGGTTAAAAGGTCATCAATATTATAACGGGCTTTCCGCATTTCGTTCCGTTGGATTTTACCATTAGCAATTAAGACATTAGGAACACCATATATTATTCGCCGGAAAGCATTGCTCTTTAAACATAGAAGGGAAAGACCAACCTGAGCCAAGGTTAAAATGGCAATTGGAAGAACACCGTATATTAACGGAATATTTATATCGGTAATAGGTATGGCAGCCAGTTCGGCAATTACAATGGCAACAACAAAATCTATGGCTGATAACTGGCCAAGTTCTCTTTTACCCATAATCCGCATTAATACTATCAAGAGAAAATAAATTATCAAGATTCTGAAGGTCAAAGCTAACATATCTCCACTCCTAAATGTGTATTATTGGTAAAACATAAAGTATGATGAAATGTCCCTTAAGAAGCAAAAAAGAGGGCGATAGAAACAATATAGAAAATACAGACGAAATTAAAGCTTCATCTTAAGCAAGTTTCTTTTATAATTATTATGTACTGATCAAATGTTTTTAAATTGGAAGTGGAGGAGAAAAAGATGTTAAACGGCATCCCTTTAATTGAAACAGCATATGTTGTCATTTTTATAGGAGTGGTTTTAAAAACAATAGCTTTATATGTTTTAACCGGCAAAAAAAATAAGCCTATTGAAGAAAGAAAAAAAATCTACCTTCGTTTTAACCTGCCTGCTAACATTCTTATCGCTCTGGGGGTTATTATCTTAGCAATAATCTGGTATAGCTGAAAAACGTCTGGCTTTAGTTTGATTTCTGTCTTTTAAAATCCGTTAAATAAGCCGAGTAAAAAGGCCTAACCCCGATAAAGGATCAGGCCTTTTTATATGAAATTCAATTTTAATGTTGCAGTCTTTTTTTCCCTAATCTTAAAACAAGATTTGCCATCATGTTTTTTTCTTCATCCGTTGCAATTTCCCACATTTCACTCATTATTGCTTCTTCGGGGGTGTCGGGCTTTACAAACTTAGCCATCAAATTTCCTAAGCTTACCATTCCTTTAACCATTTGTTCATCGCTTACACCATGTTTACGACCGTCGGCTATGGTTTCAGCCAGTTCCTTTGGAAAATCAACAGGGTTTTCTTTTTCTAACATCTTATCAGTCACCTCCTGTAAAACTATATTTCCCCCACAATCCCTAACATATACATAGCCAAAATTATTTTTAACTATTGTTTTATTTTAAGAATAAATCATGAATTATCAACCATTAGTTAATATGATATAATTAAATATCCCTTTAACTTATTTTTTTTAAAAAAATATCACTTTAGAAAGGGAAAAGCATGACTTACAAGAGAAAGATAAAGTATTACCTTTTAAGATTTTTAAGGGTTGCCACCAGTCCCTTTATTGCGGCAGGGGGCTTTGCCTGTGGTACCATAGTTCACTTTCATATCACTTCAGGCTTTGGTCTGGCTATCGCCCTCTTTCTGGCTAAACTGACCCGTACCAGTTGTATAGCCAGTTCCCTGGCCTGGGCGTTAACCATGCCCCTTACCCCGGTATTTTTTTATTTAAACTTTATTACCGGAGATTTGCTCCTCGGTCAAAAAACTCCCGATATTATTATCGCAATTAAAGACTTAACACTTCTTAGGTTATATAGTATCCTAGTCATCGGGAAAACTTTTATTATCGGTTCCCTGATAAATTCCCTGCTGGGCCTTTTCTTAATTTGGTTTTCGGGCTATTTCTTTTTAAAACGTTACCGCAAACCGGCCTTGAAATTCGTAAAAAAATATTTATAAACGCAGAAAAGCTGTGTAAGATTAAAATTTCACTTAGCTAGATTGAAGTTAAAAATTTCGAATTGTTATTACAAGAATGACACTCCGATGGGATGCATCTACTACCATGTTTTTGTGCCTTATGCAGTACCTGAATGTAAAATTTTAAGATGCATCTGCTATTAAGATATCCAGCATGATAAGTTTTATTAAAACCAATTTGATACATCGTAAGGGCGGACTTGTGTGTCCGCCTTTCCTGATTTTTCTAAAAAAATAGGGGCAAAAACACAAAGGTTTGCCCCTACATTAATCTTTTTTGTTATAGTCGGCATGGGAACCGACCACTGCCTTTGGAATAATTGGATGTTGACGTCATGGCGGCACTGTACACTTAATTTACAAATCTGGCCGCAGCTTTTTGGCCCCGCCCAAATATACATGTTTTATTTTTTTTTCATCAGATGCCTGGACATGCAAAAGTACCCGAATACAACGGGGCAAGGAGCCGGTAACGTTCATCTCCTGCAGGCACATCATGGGTACCATGGTCCAACCCATTTCCCGGGCAGCCTGAGCAGGGTACACTGACTTTAAATCACCGGTAGCTGTAAAAAAAGCACTGATTATTTTTTCCGGTTTTAAATCATTTACCCTAACTAATTCACTCAACAGGGTACGAGTTGCCTCCAATATAGCCTCCGGTTCATCCGCATATACATCTATTGCTCCGCGAATTCCTTTAATTATTTTGACCAGCCCCTTTCATAGCACGGTGTTACTTAACAACTCTTTAAGCATTTCCGGTTCTATGCCTTTTATAACTTCCACCTGTCCAATTAGCCGCGGTAAAACAAAAGTCAGTTTTTTATCCCGAACCTTCTTATCCAGTACAATAGTTTCCAGGATTTCATCAGCTTTCACCCCTGGCAGATTAATGGGTAAACCAATTTCCTTTAAAACCTTTTCTAACCTTTCCCGGACTTCCGTTGAACAAAGCCCCATATTAACAGCTAATTTGGCGGCCCAAACCATGCCTATTGCCACTGCTTCACCATGCCGATACACTTTATAGCACGTTAATTTTTCCAGGGCATGACCGATAGTATGGCCAAAATTAAGAATCATCCTGAGACCCTGTTCCCTTTCATCTCTTTCAACGATTTCGGCCTTTATCTCACAACATCTGAAGATTAGAAACTGGATAAATTCTAAGTCTCTATGCCTTATTCTTTCTATATTTTTTTCGATAAGATCAAAAAGATTGTCATCCCAAATAGCACCATACTTTACTACCTCTCCCAACCCTGCAAGCCATTCTCGTTCAGGCAAGGTTTTTAAAGTATCCAGGTCAGTCCAGACTCCTAAGGGGTGATAAAAAGCGCCAATCATATTTTTCCCTAAAGGATGATTAACGGCCACTTTACCCCCCACACTGCTATCTACCTGGGCTAAAAGACTGGTAGGCAACTGAACCAAATCTATTCCCCGCTGATAAATGGCGGCCACAAAACCGGCCAAATCGCCGATGACTCCTCCGCCTAAAGCCAGTACAAGGCCATCCCGGTTAAACCCGGCCTCAAGCATTGTGGTCAATATTTTCTCCGCTTCCTGCCAGGACTTGTATTCTTCACCATCGGGCACAAGATAAACCATTACTTGAAAACCCTGTTTTTTCAGTTCGCTTTCAATTTTTGTTCCATATAAAGCATAAATAACGTCATTACTGACCAAGAGGGCCTGACTACCCCGTTTTATCTCTAAAAGTTCCTGGGCAAATTGACTGTAAATATTCCTGCCGATTCTTATTTCATATCCTTTTTCCTTTATCTCCGGTTTGACTTGAATTTTTGCTAAAGCCGGCATTCAACTATTCCCCTTTGTTTTATCTGATCAAGTATTTCTTCAATTATTTTTTTCAAAGTTTTTTTGGACGTGTCTACGAATAAATCAGCGCATTGGTAGTAAGGTTCCCTTATTTTTAAAAGGTTTTTAATAATCTTTAATGGGTCTTCTACCTCTAATAAAGGACGCGATTTATCATATTTAACCCGCTCCAGGATTTCCTCAGGGCTGGCTGACAGACAAATAAGATAGGAATTCTCTTTCAATTTTTTTATATTATCAGAGTTTAATATAACCCCTCCGCCGGTTGCAATTACATGCTTTCTGAGCCGGCAAACCATTTCAATGGCTTCCTTCTCCCGCTGACGAAAATAGTTTTCGCCATAGTACTTAAAGATATCTGGGATATCCATGCCGGTCTGTCTGGTTATGATCTCATCGGTATCCACAAAACTCCAGCCTAATCTTTGGGCCAGAATAATCCCCACCGATGTTTTACCTGTACCCATAAAACCAATTAAAGCGATATTTTCCATTATCACACCTGCCTCAGGTAATTCAAGTATCCTTCATAACTGTTTTTTATTTCTCGAAGGCTATCCCCGGAGAACTTTTCCAGAAAACTTCGGGCAACTTCAAAGGCCGTTACCGCCGCGGCCACAATACAAGCCGCCGGCACGGCACAAGTATCGGAACGTTGAACGGATGCCGGAAAACTTTCTTTTGATACAACATCTACACTGTTTAACGGCTGATAAAGGGTTGGGATGGGTTTCATGGCGGCCCTTAACACCAACGGCTCACCATTGGAAATACCTCCTTCAATACCCCCGCTGTTATTGGTCAAATGATAAAAACCTCTTTCCGGAGAAAAGCTTATCTCGTCATGAACCTGGGACCCCGGTTTTTTTGCTGCCGCAAACCCCAATCCTATTTCCACGCCTTTGATCCCCGGAATGCTCATTAAAGCCCCGGCTAAACGACTATCCAGCCTCCGATCCCAATGGACATGGCTGCCTAAACCCAGGGGAACATTATAGGCAACAACCTCAACGATTCCACCCACCGAGTCGCCTTGAGCCTTGGCTTCATCGATCATCTCCTTCATTTTCTGGGTTGCCTCTAGATCGGTACAATATAAAGGGGTTTGGTATAATTCCTCCGTTAATTTTGTATAATCAACCAGGGCAACAACATTGCCGATACTTAGAACATGGCCCCATATATTAATATTAAAAATTCTAAGAAACTCCTGGGTTAAAGCCCCAACGGCCACCCTTATAGCCGTTTCCCTGGCGCTGGCCCTCTCTAAGGTGTTTCTAATATCATCATAACCGTATTTTAGTGTGCCGGCTAAGTCGGCATGGCCGGGTCTGGGTTGGGTAACCCGTCTTTCGGCAATATTGGCACCCGGTTCCACCTGCATTATATCCTTCCAGTTATCCCAATCTTTATTTTTCACCTGCAAGGTTATAGGGGTCCCTAAAGTCTCCCCGTTTCTAACCCCCGAAAGTATTTCAACCCGATCTTCTTCAATCTTCATCCTGTTACCCCGGCCATATCCGCCCTGTCTTCTTTTAAGCTGAAGATTGATGTATTCCTGCCTTACAGGAATACCCGCCGGCAATCCTTCAATTATGGCCGTTAAGCTTTTCCCGTGGGATTCGCCGGCTGTTAAAAACCGCAACATAAAAAATTCCTCCTAATTCGAGACTGGTAACTCGTATTTTAGGTTAAACTTCCCGGTTTCGTGCCCAGTGACCTGTGACCAGTGCCCAGAAATAAGTCAAAAGCCTTTTATATAATAACCCCAAAACAAATGACACCTACCACATTTAAACACTCAAGCACTTGCACTACTTATTAACTGCCCAGCAATTCTTTCTCCAACAATTCCCGCACACCCTCTAAGGGTGGTTTTTGACCGGTCCAATGTTCAAAAGCCAGTGCCCCCTGATAAATAAGCATTCCCAATCCATTGGCGGTATCACACCCTTTACTAAAGGCTTCCGCCAAAAACCTGGTCATCAAAGGATTATAGATAATATCCACCACCAATTGCCCCTTGCCGAGCCACTCCGTATTTATGGGCGGGCAAGCATCAATAAAGGGCTTCATTCCCAGGGGAGTGGTATTGATAATGATATCGGCGTCATTAACCATTTTTTTTAATTTCTTTTCTTCCCAGTTTATTATCTCTACCGGAGTGCCAATATGACTTACAATTTTATCGGCAATAATTTGCGCTTTAACTAATGTTCGATTGGCGATGGTTATTTTATCGATACCTTTTAAGGCCAATATGGTACTAATGGCCCTGGCCGACCCACCGGCCCCCAAAATTAGAGCCTTCTTATGCCGGGGAAGCCATCTTTTCTCTTCTTGTAAAAATTTTAAAAAACCTCTCCCGTCGGTATTCTCCCCTCGAAACCCATGGGGAGTCCAAACCAGTGTATTGACCGCCCCAATAAGCCGTGCTTCCTCGCTGACTTCTGCCAAATATTCCATGGCCTTTTCTTTAAAGGGTATTGTTATATTGGCTCCTTTAAAGCCCAAAGACCATAGACCTTTTATAGCCCCGCTCAATTCCTTTTCTTCTACTGTCAAAGGAATATAGATATTATTGAGACCCAGTGACCGGAAAAAGTAGTTATGCATCAAGGGTGAAAGGGTATGGCCAAGAGGATTTCCTACGATGGCTATGGGTTTTGTTTTTCCGTCAATCTTCATTGTCCTTCCCTCACTGGGGCCCCAATGGCCCGAAGAGTATTGACAAACCCCGGAAAAGAAACATTAATAGCTTCGGCATCTTTAATAACCGTCCGGTCTTGAGCTACCAAACCGGCCACCGCCAAGGCCATAGCAATCCGGTGGTCATGGTAGCTTTCACAAAGGGCTCCCGTTAATTTCCTGCCGCCATAAACTCTTAACCCATCAGGCAGTTCCTCAATTTTTGCCCCCATTCTGACCAATTGGGTTGCCATAGCCGATAGACGATTACTTTCCTTAACTTTCAGTTCTTGGGCATCTCTTATTTCCGTTATTCCCGAAGCACAAGCTCCCAGAACGGCAATAACCGGTATTTCATCTATCAGGCGGGGAATCATATCACCATAAACCTTAATGCCCTGTAAATTACTGCTTTCAATGGTAATATCCCCCATGGGTTCACCGCCGGAGTCACAGGTATTACGGATATCTATTTTGGCTCCCATTTGCTTTAAAACATCGATAATACCGGTTCGGGTGGGATTTAGACCCACCCCGCATATGGTCAGGAAACTTTGCGGGCAAATAGCCCCGGCCGCCAGGAAAAAAGCCGCCGAAGAAATATCACCCGGAACAATTACCTTTAAACCCTTTAACCGGGGCCTCCCTTTTACCATAACGGTTTTATCCTGCTCTTTTACCTGAGCCCCAAAAGCCTTTAACATTATCTCCGTATGGTCCCGGGATTTTTCCGGTTGGGTTACCCCCGTCCAGCCATCGGCAAAAAGTCCTGCCAGAAGAATAGCTGATTTTACCTGGGCGCTGGCTATCTCAGTAGTGTATTCAATAGCCTTAAGTTCCCCTCCTCTGATTGCCAAAGGGGCCAAAGTATTATTCCCCCGGCCTAATATCTTGGCCCCCATCAGTGTCAGAGGCTGTATTATACGGGCCATTGGTCTTTTACGAATGGAACTGTCTCCAGTGAGAAAAGAAGCAAAGTTCTGTCCCGCCAAAATCCCCGAGAGCAAGCGGATAGTCGTACCTGAATTGCCGACATCCAAAATATCCACCGGCTCTTTTAACCCATCTAATCCCCGGCCCTCAATTAAAACCTTGTCGGGAGTAACCTCAATATTGACACCCAGGCTTCTAAAACATTTTATAGTACTTAAACAATCCTCACCCATTAAAAACCCGCTGACCTCTGTAATACCATGGGCCAATGCTCCCAGCATCACCGACCTGTGGGAAATGGATTTGTCACCGGGAACGGTAATCTTGCCCTCCAGTTTATTTGCCGTTTCGATGATTAGGTTCATATCTACACCTGCTTTCCCTGTTATGCTATTAATTTGATTTTATCCTTCCGTACCGGTTTTTTCAAAATGAGCAGTTCCACTTAAACTTCTGCTCATTACAGGAGCCAGCTGCCTTAACTCTTCCATCAGCTGATAATATTTTTCCGGTTTAAGGGATTGGGGCCCGTCAGAGAGTGCTTCAACAGGATTTGGGTGAACTTCGATAATTAGGCCGTCAACTCCTGCCACAACAGCAGCTTTGGCCATAGGACCTACCAACCGCCATTTTCCCGTACCGTGGCTGGGGTCAACAATTATGGGCAAATGGGTTAAGTGTTTGATTACAGGCACTACCGATAAATCCAAGGTATTTCGGGTATATGTTTCAAAAGTCCTGATACCCCGCTCGCATAAAATGACCTGGTTGTTTCCAGCAGCCAGAATATACTCTGCTGCCATAATCCACTCTTCGACAGTTGCCGATAGACCTCTTTTTAACAAAACGGGTTTATTAGTTTTACCTACTTCTTTTAATAAGGGGAAATTTTGCATATTTCTGGCGCCAATCTGTAAAATATCCGCATACCGACTGACCAAATCCACACTTCTTGTATCCATAACTTCGGTCACTATCAAAAGCCCGGTGGTTTCTCTGGCTTCAGCCAAATACTCAAGGCCCTTTTTTTCCAAACCTTGAAAGGAGTATGGCGAAGTTCGGGGTTTAAAAGCGCCACCCCGCAAAATCTTTGCCCCGCCCTGTTTAACTATTGCCGCCGTTTCCAAAAGCTGTTCTCGGCTTTCTACAGCACAGGGGCCCGCCATGACCTGCAGTTCCTGACCGCCAATGGTAACATCGCCAATGGTAATCACTGTATCCTGCGCTTTAAACTCCCGACTGGCCAATTTATATGGTGTAAGAATGGGGACAACCTTTTCTACCCCTTCCAAGGCTTCCAAAGGCAATCTTTCTTCCATTTTGTTTTTGTCCCCCAAGACCCCGATAATAGTACGTTCTATCCCCCGGGAAATATGCAGGGAAAACCCTTTCCCCTGAAGATAATCCAAAACCCTTTCCAGTTTTTCCTCAGAAACTCCTTTTTCCATTACTACAATCATCACACAAACCTCCTTAAAATTTCCGGCGGTGGAGAGATGTCGGGAAAAAGGTACAAAAAAACACCCCTATAGGAGTGCGCTTTTTCTAGCTTTCACCCTACCATTCTACCATCCTACCATGTTATTTAATTTGAATTAATAAATTACCCTGCCCGATAAACCTTTCCTTTTCTACCATCCTACTATTTTATTTTTACATCCGGGTGGGTATTTTGCTTAATAGCATACTACCTTTTACTCAATTTTACAATACCTAAAAATAAAAAAATTAAGCTAAAAATTTTTAACTCTTAATTTTTTACTACTAAAGGATTTCTTCCAGTGGACCACGAATATGATGATAACTTAAGCTCTTTTTTCGAGGTGTCGTTACAAATGATTAATCCATACTTTGCTTTATTGGTTGGTGTCCTCGGCGTTTCCTGCTCGGCTATCCTGGTGAAGCTGACCACTGCCCCGCCGGTTAGTATTGCTTTCTACCGCATGTTTTTTACCTTTCTTATGCTTTTACCTTTTGTAATTAAAAATAAAGGGGAAGATTTTCGACATTTAAATAAATCCCACTTTATTTTTGCCTTTATTTCGGGATTATTTCTTTCATTCCACTTTATTAGCTGGTTTACTTCTTTAAGATATACTTCAGTCGCCAGCGCTACCGTTCTTGTGGACACCCACCCCATATTTGTACTTATCTTCAGTTACATACTATGGCGGGAAGTTTTCCCCTTAAAAGCCTATCTCGGCGTATTTTTGGCCTTAATAGGCACAATTATTTTAAGCTGGGGTGACCTGCAATTGGGGGTGGAAAACCTTAAAGGCGATCTTTTAGCTTTAGTAGGGGCTTTTACCGTGGCCGGCTATTATCTTTGTGGGCGTCATCTGCGAAGAACTATGGGTATTGTGCCCTACACCGCGTTAGTCTACGGCTTTAGCGCTTTATTTCTCTTTGTTACGGTACTGTTAATGGGGGTGCCCCTTACAGGTTACTCCTTTAAGGACTTCCTTGTTTTCCTTTCTCTGGCGTTTTTCTGCACTATCATGGGCCATACCGTCTTAAACTGGGCCTTAAAGTTCTTACCCACGGCTTCGGTGTCGGTTAGCGTCTTGGGTGAACCGGTAATAGCCTCCCTTATGGCCTTCTTTATTTTCGGAGAGAACCTTACCTTAAGGCAATTAATAGGCTGTGTGATTATTTTAGGCGGCATCCTTTATTTCAGTCATTATCAGGAAACTAAAAGGCCCGCCAGGATTAGCGGGCCGGTAAATTAAAGCTCAGAGGCTTTTGGTATTAAAATGCTCAGGAAGGTCCAGAAATTGACTGGTGTTATAATATGTTCCTCGGGCTACCGCAACGGTTTCTCCCGCTTTATTCTTAATTAAACCCTCTGCAACGGCTATAGAATTACCCGATTGGATAACTTTGCCAATAGCGGTCAGGGTATCACTTTTATAGACCGGTTTTAAATAATTGATATTGGCCTCAACGGTAACACTTACAATGTTAAGGGTCCGTATGGCAAAACCCATAACAGCGTCAGCCAAAGAAAAAATCAGACCGCCGTGAACGGCTCCCATGGGATTTAGGTGCTCCTCTTGAGCCGGGATTTCCATTACGGCTTCCCCGGGGCTTAACTCTACAATATATAAATCAATTAAATTATGAAAAGGACATTCGTCATTAATATTTAAGATTGACCCAAAAAGACGGCAATCCAAACCGTTGTTTTTAGGCTCACGGAATAACATTTACATCAGCTCCTTTTCTTAGTTAACAACCGGAAGTTATTAACCGGTTTTAGGCCAATTAATGGGGTTTGTGGCCTGTGCCGGCGAAAAATTGTTATTATTAACAAACGGAGAGCAGTTCTCCTTTGGTAATCTCCAATAACTGTTCCAGATTAACAGGCACCGCCGAACCGGCGTTACCGGCAGCGGTATAAACCACCGGGAATCTGCCAATGGACTCATCAATAACAATAGGCAAATCGGTTTTTAAAGCAAAAGGACAAACCCCCCCGGGCGGAAAACCCGTTATTTCCATAACTTCCTCAGCACGAGCGAAACGAAATTTATCGTTAAAATGTTTTTTCAACTTCTTTTGGTCTACTTTTTCGTCACCACAGGTTACAACCAGAACATTCATTTTTTTCCCGACAAATAATAAGGACTTGGCGATTTGGGCCGGTTCCACACCCAAGGCCTGAGCCGCCAATTCACAAGTCTGAGTAGCGCCTTCGGGAAATTCAATAACCTCCAGTTTGATTTCTTGCTTTCTTAAAAAATCTTTGACTCTTTCTATCGGTGTCATTTTTACCTCCACAAACCAAAGATCTAGTCAATATACATAAGACCGTATTTCTAAACACCCTTTTTGTAGCCAGTGTCCTCATGGAACAAAAAAATTTACAGGACCCTGGCCACAGCTCACCGGGCACGGGACCAGTAAGCTCAGCCTCAAAGACAGTCACCACCACTTATTTCTGGCAGCTAGGACAATAATAGCTCTTTTTCCCCGAAAGTGTGATTAACTGAACCAGACCGGAACATCGGTAACAGGGTTGTCCCTCCCGGTCATAAACCTGCAAATGCTCATTATGGCCTCCTGTCCAATTATCCCCCAAACTAAAAGGTTTTTCCATATAGCCGCCATTATTAATAGCCTCTTTCAAAACACTGGGTATAGCGAAAAACAGCCTTTTTACCTCATCACTATTTAGTTCCTTGGCCTTGCGGTCCGGTTTAATTTTTGCCTCAAAGAGGATTTCATCGGAATAACAGTTACCAATTCCCGCAATAAATTCTTGGTCTGTTAGCAAAGGTTTAATCGCTCCTCTTTTCTGAGCCAGTTTAGTGCTGAGAAGTTCTTCGGTAAAAAAAGGCCCCAGGGGCTCAGGACCAAGACCGGCAAAAGCCCTGTCCATTTCAGTCTCTGTGTATAGATGAAGCCAGCCTAAACGCAGATTAATAAAAAAGAGCTTGGATTCATCTCTGAATGTAAAAATAACGGACCCACTGGTTTTCAATTTCTCACCGGGTTGGGCCAAGTAAATCCTTCCTCCCAGCATCAGATGACCGACCAAATAATAACCATTGCCTAAAGTAATAATGATATGCTTCCCCCGTCTGCTGACAAAAACAATAAGCTGCTCATTGACCAATTCTTTAAATTCCGCCGTCGGAATATTGATGGCTTTCTCCCGATTTACAATGACTTCCACTATTTTTTTATGCATAATTGTTTGGGATAGCTGCCTTTTATACACTTCCATTTCCGGTATCTCCGGCATAAACTTTCCTCCCAGGAAAATTGGGCAAAAACCACTTATTAGAAATTATAACCCTAAGAAATAATTAGTCAAATAAAAAAACGGCTAAGCCGTTTTAAAAAATTAAAAACCATTTCTTTTCTATATATTTTAAACCAAGGGGAGTAAATAGTAATCAAACTTTGGAGTCAAAGACCGATTTATCCAAATTTCACTTCACAGGAAGAAACATCAATAGCGGCAATTTCCGAGTGGGCAGTGTAGATATGTTCCAAAGCTTCATCAACCTTGCAAACTCGCCCGGTAATGGGGTCAGTGTAATTAGTCCAACCTCGCTTATCTTTACAGTCTTGTAAAATTTGAGCCAGTTGATTTAGTCCCTCTAATATGGAACTAATGCGAGTCTCAATATCAACAACGATATCATGATCACTCATAAGAAACACCCCCATTTTATTTTTAAAATAATTATATGCTAGGGGACATTTAATTGTCAATAATTTTTAGAATATTCTTTCAAGAAAAAGAGCCGGCCATTTCTAAAAATAGCCAAACTCATCCTTTTCATCGGCCTTGATTAAAATTGTCTCCGTATTATTTACCGCCTCTTCGACCAATTCTTCAACCTTTAATTTTGTTTCTTCCTTGTGACACAAAACTAATTTGGGCTTGGTTTTGGGTTCTCGGGGTAAAAAAACTGTACAGCAGTCAGCATAGGGACGGATAGAGATATCATAAGTATCAATTTTTCGCGCCAGTTCCATGATTTCTTCTTTGTCAGAGGTGATTAACGGCCTGATTACCGGCATATTAGTTACCTCGTTAATAGCGTACATACTGTCCAAAGTCTGACTGGCTACTTGTCCGATGCTTTCCCCGGTAACCAAAGCCAGGGCTTCCCGTCTCCGGGCAATTCTTTCGGCAATTCTGAACATAAAGCGGCGCATAATGGTAATCCACAGGCTCTCATAACAATTGGCACTTATGGCCTCCTGGATTTTGGTGAAGGGAACAATATGAACGTTTATCTGTCCGCAATATTTGGCCAAAACTTTAGCCAAATCCACTACTTTTTCTTTAGCCCTTTCACTGGTATAAGGATAACTGTAAAAATGGAGGGCCTCAATTTCTATGCCCCTTTTCATAGTCAGCCAGCCGGCTACGGGACTGTCAATACCTCCCGATAAAAGAAGCAGGGCTTTGCCTCCGGTCCCCAAAGGCAAACCTCCGTGTCCATAGATTTTTTGCGTATAAATATAGGCCCCATCATCCCTTAGTTCCACGAATACCTCTACTTCAGGGTTATGTAAATCAACCTTTAAATTGGGGACATTTTTCAAGATATAGGCCCCGATTTCTCTTTGAGCCTGGGGAGATTTAACCGGGAATCTTTTATTAGGCCTTCGCACAGTGGTCCGGAAGGTTTTAGGACCACCGGGCAAAGAGCGAAACTCTTCCAGGGCTGCTTTTTTTATTTGGTCCATATCCAATTCTGCTTTGCGAACAGGACTAAAAGAAAGGATGCCAAAAACATTAGCCAGCGGTTCATAATATTTTTGCGGCTCTTGTCCGTTAAGTTTTAAAAAAATACGGCCTTTTTCCATCTCCAAAACCGGCGACTCTTGATAATACTGATAAACCATCTGCTTAATATTTTTTACCAACCGGCGAACAAAGTCCATTTGATTCCGCCCTTTTAAGGCCAGTTCTCCATATCTTATCAGAATATGATCATACATAAAATCTCTCCTTTACAGGGTTTCTTATAACAACCGATTGACTACACGGCTCATTTTATCAACAAATATAAGTATATCTTCCTCTTTGGTTTGATAGGAAAAACTAACTCGAATGGAGCCCAAGGCGGTCTCCCTGTCTATTCCCATAGCCTGAAGAACGGGACTTATGATATCCTTTTTCGAAGAGCAAGCTGAGCCTGTCGAAACCAAAACCTCTTCTTTTTCCAGACCATGAACCAGAACCTCGCCCCGCAAACCGGGGATACTGATATTTAAAATATAGGGTGAAACATGCTCTTCCTCGGGGCCGTTAATTATTACTGCCGGATTTTTTTCCTTAAGCATATTTATACAATACTTACGTAATTTTGACAACTTTTCCCAGTTTATGACGGATATTTCCCGGGCAATTTGACACGCTTTGGCAAAGCCTGCTATTCCGGGGACATTTTCGGTACCGGATCTTAAGCCCCCCTCTTGGCCTCCTCCGGACATTTGAGGCAATAAAGCAATACCATTTCTTACATACAAAGCCCCCACACCTTTGGGGCCGTTAATTTTATGACCGGAAACAGTATAGAGATCTATCCCCCACTCTTTAAGCTTCAACGGTACTTTGGCATAACCTTGCACCCCGTCAACATGGAAAAAAATCCTCGGATATTCCTTTAATATTGCACCTAAATCCTGGATAGGCTGGATAGTGCCTACCTCATTGTTTACATGCATTATACTGACCAGAATTGTATCATCTCTTATACTGCTTTTAAGCATTTGAGGGTCAATTAGCCCCTGTTTATCAACAGGTAAATAAGTAACGCTAAAACCAAATTGCTCCAAGAAGCGACACGATTCCTTGACTGCAGGGTGTTCGATTTGACTGGTAATAATGTGCTTTCCCCGGTTTTGGTACCGAAAAGCTATCCCCTTAATTGCCAAATTGTCTCCTTCCGTTCCCCCGGAAGTAAAGACTATTTCTTCTTTATCAACCTCTAAGGTTTGAGCAACTATTTTCCTGCTGGTTTCCAGGAGCTTTTCGCTTTCTACTCCTTTTTGATGCAGTGATGAAGGATTGCCATAATGTTTTTTCAGCACATCCTCCATTACCTTAATTACTTCCGGATGGACAGGAGTGGTTGCACTGTTATCCAAATAAAGCATTTTTACCTCCGAAAAACAACTAATTACTTTTTACCTGCCGGTTTTCTTCCGCTTTTTTGAAAGGAGGTTTTTTTACCCCTGTTCTTTTCCCTGTTTTTTCCTTTTGTCTTATTCTGGAGAAAGTCCTTGGGTTTAACAAAAACCGGTTTTTCCTCGGTCAATACAATATCGTCCTGAATTTCTTCCATTTCTCCGCCGATTAGCTTAAGGGCAGCAGCTATGATGGTTATGGAATCATATTCATTCATTAATTCCTCGGCGGCATATTTATAATCACTGTACTTGCCTTCTTCGATGACCTGAGCTACTTTGCTGGCGGCCATCTTTCTTTTTTCCCTTTGCACGTCGGCAAGAGTTGGCAAGTTTTGGCGTTTCAATCTTCTCTTTATGGTGCGCTCAATATTTCTCAATTGCCCGAATTCTCTGGGCTCGACAAAGGTAATAGCCAGCCCTGGCTGACCCGCTCTGCCGGTTCTGCCGATGCGGTGGACATAGCTGTCCACATCCAGCGGGATATCAAAATTATAGACATGGGTCACACCGGAAATATCCAACCCCCGGGCAGCCACATCGGTAGCCACCAGTATTTCAATTTGGGCGCTGCGAAACTTAGCCATTACCAAATTCCTTTGCCTCTGGCTTAAATCACCATGGATTCCTTCCGCCAGATAACCTCTCTTTTGCAAAGCGTCGGACAGTTCATCAACTCTCCGTTTGGTCCGGCCAAAGATTAACGCCAAATCGGGATTTTGCACATCCAAAAGCCGGCACAAGGCATCCAGCTTGTCTTTTTCCGGCACCTCATAATAATGCTGTTCTATTACCGGTACCGTTAATTCCGGGGTTTTTATTTTAACCAAAACCGGATCCTGCATAAAGGTATTGGCTATTTTCTCTATTTCCGGTTTGATAGTAGCCGAAAACATTAAAGTCTGGCGAATAGGATTACAGGAAGATAATATTTTTTCAATATCCTCCAAAAAACCCATATTAAGCATTTCATCGGCTTCATCCAAAACAACTACTTTTAACTGGTCCAGCCGTATTGTTCTGCGGTTCATATGATCGATAAGCCTGCCAGGTGTAGCAATTATCACTTGAGGTTTGGCCTTTAAGGCTCTAATTTGCCTGTTTATATCCTGTCCGCCGTAAATAGGCAAAGCCTTAACCCCTTTGTACTTGCCGATTTTACCCACTTCTTCGGCAACCTGGATGCAAAGCTCCCGAGTAGGTGTTAAAACCAAGACTTGTATTACAGGTTCAGGGGTGATTTTCTCCAGAAAAGGAATAGAAAAAGCCGCAGTCTTTCCTGTTCCGGTTTGAGCCTGACCGATTAGATCTTTTCCTTCCAAAGCTATGGGTATGGCCTGTTCCTGGATAGGGGTTGGCTGTTCAAATCCCATTTCTTCAATGGCTCTTAATATTTTAGTATTTAAATTTAATTGGTTAAAGGTTATCATAATTCCTCCTTAATTTCCTTTCCTTTTTTTAATTTTTATCCATTTTCTCGCCCGATTAAAGTATTATAACTTATTCTCACCGTTAACTCTAGTAATTTTTTCCTTGATTTACACAATCACACCAACGCACTAACACACTCATTTTACCTGCCGCCGGTCACTCACTAAATATAATTCCCTGGGACAAAAAAAATAGGCGGAAAACCGCCTATTTTTTTTCAACTTCATAAACTTTTCCATTGGCAAGGTAAATATCTACATTATCGTTTAGCTTAAAGTCAGAGGGCTCAAGCTTGACCGTGCCTTGATGGAGATAAGCGCTGGGCAGCATTTCATATTTCTGCCAATTGGTCTGGGTAATCTGCAGGTAAAGGGTTGTTTTATCTTTATACATGGCCCCTATTTTACCGCTGACTTTATTCATTACAGTATATACTTTGCCGCCGTCTAAACTTTCTTCTACAGCTACCCTGTCGCCACTAACCAAAGTCCCGATATTATAATAGGTCTGTTTATTTTTAATAACCTTGCTGCCGGAGCCAAATTGGAAGGTAAAGGACCGCCCATCGTAAGTATTAATTGTTACTGAATTATTAGTAGAATTTACTATGGCCACGGAACCTATTACCACCGGAGCAAGCTCTACTTTTTGCAAGGTATAACCCAGGAAGGTAGCTTTAACTATGTCGCCAACCTTTAAATCGCTGACCTTAGGTTTATTGATACCGTTTATAATAAGTTCCACATCACTGTAAATATAAAGGTTTCTGGAATTATTATCATCATCAACGACTTTAATCCGGTTGGACCCCGAATAAGTCTCGGTAATTTTATAGGTTATGGTCCTCTGGACTCTGATTTCTGTAACCCTATTATTTACTACTTTTACTTCAACGGTATCGCCTTTATTTATATCATCCAAGTCAGGCCCTGAAATGCCCTCCATTAAGACATATACACCGTGGTCCACGGTATAACTTCTATTTTCTCCGGTCTCCAGGGCCAGTTCAATGACCTTGGTACTGTTACTTACCCTTAATACCGTGCCCTGCAAGGTATCCCTGGCAACCAGGTAGGTAATTTTTCCGTCAGTTAGTTCCAATTGGACCTGCATATCTTTCTTAACATCATGTAAATAAGCACTGTTATTATTGACCCGGATATCAGCATTGGAGGCCACTTCATAGGCAGATAATTGACCGTCACTGTTTCTTACGGTAATTATCCGGTTGGTGTAATCGGTGCTGACAATAAAACCTTTGCTCAGCTCATGCAGCTTGCGATTCTTTACCGATACTTCCTTTATTTTACCCTGTTCGATTTTAACTTCTATTGTATCTCCAACCTTAATGTCACCAAAGGTTCCCGACTGTCCACCAAAATCTATGGAAGCATCATTCTCTACATAATGGGCTTTAAGCTCGCCTTCCGGAGTCTGGTAGGTCAAAATCCTACTATCAATACTGATTAGTTTGACAGTACCGGAAGCGGACAGGTCTACCTCCGAAGCCAAGAGGGTAATTTTTGTTACTACACCCCGTTCAACCTCCAATTGGACACTATCACCAATTTTTATATCCCCAAGGGTAGCAAAACGATTATTAATAATTACCGCGGTATCGTCAGCAAATTGATAAGCTGCCAACCCGGAGACATTTTTGATAGTTATTAATTGCAAGTTCTTATTAATATCAAATACTACCCCGGAACTACCTACACTACCGCTATTTCCGGAAAGTACGGTGACTTTTGAAACCTGGCCGTTACTACTTAAGGCAACCCGTACCTCCTGGTCTTTGACCAGTTTATCTATACTAATAAAGGTACCGTCCTTTTCCAATACTATCTGGGCATCGGCTGCTAAAGTGTAGGTTTTGATGCCTTCTTCGGTTTTGACTACGATGGTTTTCTCTTCAGGGTATACTTGAAGTATGGTGCCCACATTACCGGAAGTTATTATTTTCTGGGATTGGGGAGGATTTAGTTCCAAGTATTGAATGGTAGTCCCGTCGACAATTACATATGCCCGGTCACCTACTTGCAAGTCACTGACCCATATTTCCCCATTGGTATCATACAAATTGGTTTTTATAATATCACAGAACAGAGTATATTCAATTCCATTATCGCCTCTTAGAGAAATATTGGAATTATTAATGGCGGTAATCTCACCTATTACCAAATTTGCCGCCGAAATGTCCAGATATTGCTCCGCCCTGCTTAAAAAAGCAACCATTTCAGCCCGGGTTACCGATTTATTTGGTTGAAACTGGTTTTGGTCATTGCCTTTGATTAGACCGTATTTGTTGGCGACTTTCACATAGTTTAAATATTCAATAGGAATGCTATAACTATCAGTAAATGGCAAAACTTCCTCAGTAACATTGTAAATTTCATCTTCCTGACCCAGCATCCGAACCAACAGTTGAGCTACCCAGGCCCGGCTGGCCTCTTGTTCCCAAACAAACTGACTGCCAACTATTAAGCCTTCATCAACAGCCACCAGGGCACTGGCCTTAGCCCAGTCAGGTACGGAAAAGGGCAGGTATCGGCTTTTATCTACCAGACTTTCCTTATTTTGCAGACCCATAGTCCTAAGGGCCATTAGTACCGCTTCCCCTTGGGTTACCGATTGGTCAGGTTTAAATAAAAGGGTGCCGTTTTCAGGGTAACCACTGACCACATTGCGCAAATTCATTTTGGTTATAACCTGTTTAGCCCAATGGTCATTTTTTACGTCCGGAAAATACCCGTATCTTTCCAAATCAAGAGCGGCAACAGGTGCTATGATGTTCAGACCAAAAACCAGTATTAATATTAGAATCAGGCTCCTTTTTGTACCATTAACCATATTTTACCTCCACCCTTTTGTAGTTCTTATCTTTTTAAAGTTCGACAACCTTTCAGCTAATCCTTCCAATTATGCCATATTTGCCGAAAAAATGGATATATTTTCTGACACACAAAAACAGACGACCGAAAAGGTAAAAAAGTTCCAATTTTTTTATTAGTAAAACATGCCTTGGGAATGGTAGAATAGTAAATGTAATCTCATAAACAGAAGTATATATTGAAGGTGTTGTTAAAATGAGCAGAAGAGAAAATCCAATAGCAATCATCGACTCAGGAGTAGGAGGACTAACCGTTGTCAAAGAATTGCAAGACTTACTGCCCAAAGAAAATATTATCTATTTTGGCGACAGTAAAAACGTCCCCTATGGCAGTAAAAGCCAGGAAGAAATTATTTGTTTAACTAAAAGAATGCTGGACTTTTTAGTAGTAAAAAATGTGAAATTGGTGGGAATCGGGTGTAATACCATTTCTTCGGTGCTAAGTTTCCTGGAACCTCAGTATGACTTGAAATTAATTGGTGCCATTGACCCTTATATCGTTCATATAGCCAAATTACCTATTGATAAAGTTGGTTTAATAGCTACCCCGTTCACGGTAAAAACCAATTATTATAATAAAAGCTTAGCCAAACTCAACCCAAATATAAAGATCATCGGCGAAGGCTGCCCTCATCTGGCAACTATTATTGATCAGGGCAATTTCACCAAAGAAGACATTGCTAAGGAAACAAAGATACCTATGAATAACATTAAGGAAAAGGGTGCGCAGGACACGGTAATTCTTGCCTGTACCCACTATCCGATCATAATGGACTATTTGGAAGAGCTTTATCCCGCCACTACTTTCATCAATCCAGCCCATTATCAAGCTCTGGCCATCAGAGATTATTTACTGGAACAAAACTTATTAAATGGAAGTACAATCGACGGTAAAATAATAGTTTACACAACCGGCAATAGGAAAAACTACCGGTGGTTCCTCAATAAATTGGGGATAAAGAATGTTGAAAGCATCAATAAAGTTGAATAAAAAGTTAAGGCTGAGGTTAAGGTGTAGGATTTGGGAATTAGTTTGGTGACTTTGTGACACCTGATATTAAATCCATTTAATCAATTTGATGTTTGGTAGGGCGGACCTGCGTGTCCGCCCTTTCCAACGTTTACATAAATATAATCATTAGGACAAACACATAGGTTTGCCCCTACAAAAAAACGGGCAGAGCCCGTTTTCTTACAGAGGCCAGAAATGAATTCCGGCATCGATAAAGCTTACCTTTTTAAACCCTAAATGATTTAAGATTACCTGAGCTTCAAAGGCCCGGGTGCTTAAAATACAGAACACAACGATTTCCTTATCTTTAGGAATTTCCCCGCTTCTGGCCCGCAGTTCTTCAAAAGGAATGTGAAGCAAATTTTTAGCCGGCACAACCTTACCCTTTCGTTCTTCTGAGGTCCTGAGGTCTACAAATACTACATCATTGTCGTCCAGTTTTTCCTTAAACTCAAAATACCCCATATTTTTGGCTTTACCGTCAATAATATTTTTCATTACATTAGCGGCATTAATGAGGGTATCCATGGCCGGGCTGAAAGGCGGTGCATAAGCCAAATCCAAATTAGCAATCTGATGAGCCGTTGCTCCCAAAGTAAGCGCCGTAACCATAACATCCAAACGACGAGCAATATCCCCGGGTCCGGTCATTTGAGCTCCTAACATTTTGCCGGTTTTCCGGTCGCCAATCAATTTAATCATCATTAATTTCTTGCCGGGGAAGAAGTGAGCCTTATCGGGGCCCGGCACATAGGCTGTAACTACATCATAACCCAATTCACGGGCTTCTTTTTCGGAAAGGCCGGTCCGGCCTACATTCCAATCAAAGACTTTGGCAATGGAAGTTCCCAAAATGCCGGGGAACTTTTACCTGCCGCCGGTAACATTGGT
>JAAXZE010000035.1 GCA_012720075.1 Clostridia bacterium | reverse complement strand
TAATTATTCTTTTATTTATATTTATTATTTATTATTTTTAAAAGATACAAAATTATAGTTTCAATTAAGTGCCGGATTAAACAGTTGATAATTCTAATCCTCAGCCACCTGCGTTCTTTTATTCAATCTCGCTAATGCTTTTCTTATGATAATAAATCTCATAGCTATATTATTGCTAAATATTTATTAATAACTTTGTCTTAAGTTAAAGGGGTCGGGATAAAACCGACCCCTATGCTAATTGAACTTTTAATTCCCCCAGTTTTTCAATCCTTGTCACCACTTCATCGCCGGCTTTGAGCCACACCTGTTTATCTTCGGGATAGCCCATGATTACCCCTTGGGGTGTTCCCGTAAAAATCAGGTCACCGGGCCGAAGGGTCATGTATCGGGAAATATAGCTTATCAGATAAGCGCAGTTAAATATCATATCACCGGTATTGGAGGATTGCCTTACCTCTCCGTTGACCAATGTTTCCAGTTTCAGGTTATCGGGGTCCATAACCTCATCGGCGGTGACCAGGTATTTACCTATGGGAGCAAAGCCGTCCAGGGTTTTCCCTAAAAGCCATTGACTGGTCCTAAATTGCAGATCCCGGGCCGAAAGGTCATTTCCTGGGCAATAGCCAAATACTTTGCTTAAAGCCTCTTCTTCACCGACATTTTGGGCCATTTGCCCCATAACTATTACCAATTCAGCTTCATAGTCTATTTTTATAACCCCGTTAGGAATTTTGATTTTTTCTCCATGGGCCGCCAGGGCGTTATTAAATTTACTGAACAGGAGAGGAAAAGGAGGGATGGCCATATTGGATTCAAAAGCATGCTGTCTGTAATTTAATCCAATACAGAGAATCTTTTCAGGATTGGTTACACAGGGACCAAAAACCAGGTTTTCTTCATTCAGGAAAAGACCCTCAGGCCGGTGGACGGCCAGGTTTATTGTCTTTTCCAAATCCTTTTTTGCCCATCTCCATTGGCTGATTAGCTCCATCATTTCTGTTGGTACCGGAATACTGAATTTTTTTGCAGCCCTTGCCAAATCCAGTATTCCATGGTCTGTCTTTATTCCTACCCGGTAGCTGTTGTCTTCCAGAAAGGTTAACAGTTTCATAAAAACCCTCCGCTTTACTTTTCCATCGTTTATTGCTACCTTTATTCTACAGAGAGAAAAAGGTATCCTTTTAATAATTTTAAAATAATTATTAAAAAAGGAACCAATAGCCTCCTTTTTCCGTCAATACTAAAAAGAGCCAAAATTAATTATGAAAGAAGGTGTTTTTTTGCTGACAAGAATAAAGAATGGCCTTAATGATATGTTTTTACGTTTAATGGCAAGTCTGAAGAGATTTCCCGAGCCTATTGCCTTGGCTTTTGCCATTGTTGTTATTTTAATTTTCATTAATCATAATCATCCTCGGGAAGATACTCTGGCCCGGGTGGCTTTGGTACTAGCCCTGGGTATTCCTCTGACCTTATGTGTAAAAATGTTTTTCGAACGGAAAAAAGTATCCAAGGTTACCGAGATTTTGGTTTTGGCCTTGGCGGCAGCAGGCCTTGCCGCTTATTACCGTTTTCTTCTTCCGGACATGAATATGGTATCCATGTCCAGATATATCGGTCTAAGCCTGCCGTTATATTTACTGTTTATGGCTATCCCGTATATAGGGCAAAAGGAAGATTTTGAAATTTATGTCATCAAGCTCTTTACCGGATTTATAGTGACATATTTTTATTCTTTAATCCTGTTTCTGGGGCTGGTGGCCATTAATTTTACCATTGACACTTTGTTTTCCGCCGGGATACCGGAAAGGGTGTATTTGGATCTCTTCTTCATTGTGGCAGGCATCTTTGCACCAACTTATTTTTTATCAGTGGTTCCGGAGCAGGGAGTCCGGTTTAGAAAAGAAGATTATCCCAAGTTTTTAAAAGTATTGCTATTGTATATTGTTTTGCCTTTATTAACGGTTTACACCGCCATTCTCTATGCCTATTTTATAAAAATAATCGTCACCAGATTTTGGCCGGCGGGAATAGTGTCCCATTTGGTTCTCTGGTATTCCTTTATCAGCATAATAGCTATTTTCTTTATCTATATATTAAGGGAAGACAGTACTTGGGCCCGGACCTTTATCACCTATTTCCCCAAATTGATTTTGCCTTTATTGGCTATGATGTTTATTGCTATGGGAATTAGGATTGATGCCTACGGGATTACGGAAAACAGGTACTGGGTTATGGCCGGGGGCTTATGGGCTACGGGCTGTATGCTCTACCTGGCTTTTCGAAAGAAACCAAGCAATATTAAGATTGTCTTATCTTTAGCCATTATCGCCGCTCTGACCGTAACCGGTCCCTGGAGTGCCTATTCCGTTTCTAAATACAGCCAGAACGCCCGCTTTGAGAAATTATTAACGGAAAACAATATGCTGGTTGACGGCAGGATTGTGCCGTCCCAAACCGTTTCCCAAAAAGACAAAATCAGCATCAGCTCAATTATTCAATATTTTGAGCGGAATCATAGCCTTTCCCAGCTGAAAATTCTTCCTCCCGATTTTTCTATCAATAAGATGAAAGAAGTTTTCGGTTTTGAACTTACCTATACCAGCATGAGTCAGTACTTTAACCATTTCATAAAGGAAGAAAGCACATTATTGGATATTCGCGGCTATGATTATTACTTATCGTCGCAATTTATATATGGAAAAGGAGAAGCTATAACCCAAGAAGATCTATCTGTTTCTTACAACAGGGATACCTTTGTATTAACAATCAAGAAAGCGGGACGGACGGTCTATGAAAGAAATGTTGGGGATATTGCCTTAGCCATTCATGAAAAACATTACGGGGTTGATTCCCTTGAAAGAGGGGATATGACTTTTGTTGATGAAAATGTACAATTTAAACTGGTCTTTCTTTTCAATCACATAAGCGGTCATAAAGAAGGCAGTGACGGGCAGCCCCGGATAGAATGGATGGATTTCTCCCTTCTTGTTAAAGTTAAATAAAAAGTCAGCTGATAAAAATAAGCCGGAATTGTTATTCGGCTTATTTTGCTTTGGCTATGGAAAATGATGCTGGTTTATCGGTGGGTTTTGAGGTATAAAAGAGTTAAAGGCAATATTTTTACAAAAGATTAAAGGGCTTGTAGTCCTTAATTTTAATAATAAAGGGCAGGTGGGAGTGTTTTGGGCAAGAAATATTATTTGTTATTGGCTTTATTAGTTGTATTTTTGGGTATCTTTGTTTATTGGGCCAATATCCCTGAAAAGGTGGTGCCTGAGGCTATGGCTTCTGAAATAAGTATGCTGCCTACCAAGCATGACAGTGCCGGTGTGGACCTGGATACGGAATTTGTCTTGCAAGCCGAAGGCGGTTTGGACCCTAATTTTATCGCCGAAAATCTTAAGGTGGAGCCGGCGGTTGGCTTTACCGTAAAAAAGGGTGGAGAGGATCTAAAAAAAGCGATAGTTACTCTTAAAGACCCTTTGGAACCGCAAAAAGTATATAAATTTTCTCTAAACCTAAAAGACCGCCCTTTACAATGGGCTTTCCAGACCAAAGGAGATTTTAAGGTAATTTCAACCTTACCCCGGAATAGGTCTACCGGAGTTCCCCTTGATACGGGTATTGAAATAACCTTTAGCCATTTGAACGTGGCTAAACTTCCGGAGTATTTTTCCATAGAGCCGGAAGTTGAGGGGAAATTTGAAATACATAAAAAACCCGCTGTTTTTATTCCTAAGAAGCTGAATCCAGCAACGGTGTATACGGTAACCGTAAAAAAAGGTTTACCCCTTCTTGATAGTACTCAAACACTGGCTCAAGATTACGTTTTTCAGTTTGAAACAAAAAAGGAAAAGGAAGATACAAATGCTTATCTAAATATCTTTGACAATTATTTTGGTTTTACTGCCGAGGAAAAACCTTATTTTCAGTTTTTTTATCATTCCCAAAGAACCCCGGAAGGGAAAATTGCTGTTTACAGCTATAAAAGCGCCGAAGAATACATAAAAGCCATCGAAAACAGGGAGAAGATACCCTACTGGGCTTACTACGGCCGTTTGGACTATAGGGAAGACACCTCGGGACTTGCCAAGGTGGCTGATTATTCCGTGCCTTTAAAAGAATACGAAGATATAAGCTTTTACGAATTGCCTGAACCCTTACCTGCGGGATACTATTTGGCGGAAATCTCTTTAATGGATGCTTCCCGGCAGGTCTGGTTCCAAGTAACCGATCTGGGGATTTATGCCGCGGCCTCCGAAAACAAGACTTTGTTTTGGGTCAATGACTTAACAAAAGGCCTTCCTGTTGCCGATGCCGAGGTTCAAATCATAGGCGGTGAAAAGGCCAAAACCGACATTAACGGGCTGGCGGAAGTAACCGGTCCCCCGGATGCATCCAACGGTGTCCGTGCTGTCATCAGCAAAGGCAATCTGGAAGCAGTGGCATTTATTCTCCCTAATTATTACATTGATTTACAATGGGAGGCCAGTTACAATTTCCAGAATTCTTTCTGGCGGTACCTGTACTTGGACAGAACCCTGTATAAGCCTAATGATACCGTGCATTTTTGGGGTTTGGTCAAACCCAGGACCGGGGAATTTAAAAAGCCTTCAAAGGTTACCGTGGCTTTGACTAAAGGAGTCGGGGACGAAGACCCCGTTATTGTCGCCCAGGAAATACCGGTTGCCGATTTTCATTTTACCGGTAGTTTGAATTTACCCAATCTCTTGCCGGGATATTATTACCTGACCGTCAAAATAGATGGGCAGGCTTTGATAAGCCAAGGCTTGGAAGTGGATAATTACAGTAAACCCGCATATCAAATCGAGGCCAGTCCTCAGCGCAAGGCCGTTTTTGCCGGGGAAAAAGTGGATTTCCAGGTAAAGGCCAGCTTTTTTGAAGGAACGGCTGCTGCCAATATGCCGATAAATTTCCATATTTATAATCAAAACGGCCGGATTACCACCAATGCCCAAGGCCAAGGTATCATCAGTTATACCCCGTCATATGAGCCCAGAGCATATAGCCAAAGCGACTTGAGATACCTTTATCTGACGGCCAGTCTTCCTGAAGCCGGAGATATCAGCGGAGAAGCTGCGGTGTGGGTTCTTAACAATGACCTGAGTATTGAAACCCAGGCCAAAGCCGGGGGCGGCACCGCCCAAGTCCGGCTGGAAGTCAATAAACTGACCTTGGATAAAGTCAACAGCGGTGCCGTTGACCCTTGGGAACCTGATGCTTTTAAAGATAAACCCGCCGCTAACCACGAGATAAAGGTTAAAGTATTTGAAGAAGTGTGGGAAAAGCGGGAAATTGGCCAATATTATGATTTTATCAATAAAAAGGTTATGCCCAGGTATTACTATGAGTATAAGAAAATTCCTTACCTGGAAGACTCTTTAATTACCGGCGGGGACGGCAAGGCTATCTATACCTTCCCCATTAATGAAAAATCATCCTATGTACTTGAATTTACCGCCCAGGATTTTCGGGGCAAAACCGCTTTTAAAGAAGCGCGGGTATATGGTTCCGGATTTTACTTAGAGCAAGATTATTCATGGTATCATCTGGAAACTGAAAAGCCTTCCGGTAAATACGGACTAGGTGAAGAGGTAGTTATTCAATTCAAGAAAAATGAGGCTCCGTTATCTCCCCGGGAAAAAGGTTTCCTGTTCTTTACCTGCCGCAATGGGGTACTTAAAGGCAAAATCCAGGATACCGCCACCTTCACCGATGTTTTTACCCAAGAGCAAATTCCTAATTACTGGGTGAAAGGTGTTTATTTCGACGGCCGTTATTATTATCAGACGGCAGAGCAACCGGTCTGCTTTGACGAAGAAGAAAAGGCGTTAAAAATTGAAATCACAACCGACAAGGAAGAATACCGGCCGGGAGATACTGTAAAAGTGGATTTGACCGTTAAGAATTCGGAGAATAAACCCGTCCGGGCAACAGTCAATTTAAATCTGGTGGATGAAGCCCTTTATGCCTTGCGGGATTATAAACCCGATCTATTGCGAACTTTATATGCTCCTAACATACAGCCCGGCATAAAAGGCACCCTGATTTCCCATAAACCGGCCGACCCCAGACTGGGCGGGGCCGAAAAGGGTGGAGAAGGCGGAGGAGAACGGAGAGACTTTAAAGATACGGTATTATTTAAGACCATTACTACCGATGGTTCAGGAAAAGCTTCCGTTGAATTCCAAGTTCCTGACAATTTGACTTCCTGGCGGCTAACCTGCCAGGCCGTAACGGAAGATTTGGCAGGGGCAACTGCCGCCGCCAAAGTGAAAGTAAAACTGCCCTTTTTTGTAGACATGGTTTTGGCCAAAGTTTATTTAACCGGTGATGAAGTAACGGTTCCTATTAGGAGTTACGGCAGTCGATTGAAAGAGGGCAGCAAGGTAGAATATGAGCTGGCCCTTAAATCCGGAGAAAAAGTTATAAAGAGGGAAACCGTCACCGGCCAGGCTTTTCAAGTTCAAGGGGTAGCCCTTCCGCCTTTGGCCAAAGGTGATTATGATTTAACCCTGACCGGTAAGACCGAGGACGGCTTAACCGATACCTTAACCTTGAGTTTTCAGGTGGCAGACAGCCTGGTGAGCCAAAAACAAACGGAGTTCTTCTCTTTGACAAATAAAATAAAGCTGAAGGAAGCGGGCAGTTCCCCGGTAACTTTAATATTTGCCGATTATGAGAGAAGTCAGTACCTCGATCTCTTATGGCGGCTGAGCATGGCCTCCGGCGCCAGGATTGAGCAAAGGATGGCCCCGCACATCGGCCAAAAGCTTATCAATCAATATTTCCCCGATATATTCTGGGGCCAAGGGGAAGAAGAACCCGATTATCTAAGTTACCAGACTCCTGAAGGAGGGATCGGCATCCTTCCTTATTCCGATGCCGACCTGGAACTCAGTGTCAAGCTGGCGGCACTAAAGCCGGAAGCCTTTGACATTAACAGGTTAGCTCAATATTTTGCAAATATAGCCAATGATCCTAAGGAAAGCCGGGAAAGGGCAATTATGGCTTTGGCCGGTTTGGCCTGCTTAAATGAACCTGTTTTACAGGAGTTGGCCATAGTAGCGCAAAATCAGGATTTAAGCGTCAAAGAACAATTGTATCTAAACCTGGCTTTAATGGAGCTGGGGGATGCCAAAAAAGCGGCAGACAATCTGGCCCTTCTATTGAAAACTTACAGTGAAGAACTGGGGCCAAATTTACGTTTGAAAGTGGGCACCGACCAGGATGATATTTTGGAGGCTACCCAAATGGCGGCGGTATTGGCTATGGGTTTGGATTTGACTGAAGAAGCCGCTAAGCTCCAGGGATATGTTTTAGAGAATAGGACCAAGGATATCCTGCTTTTTGTGGAACAGCTCATGTATCTGGAAAAAGCTCTGCCTAAGTTAAAGGATAAGCCCGTTGGTTTTACCTATAAATTAGACGGTGAAACCAAAGAGGTTGCCCTAAGTCCCCATAAATGCTTCAGCCTTATGCTTACGGCCGAAAAGATAGAAAAAATCGAATTTACCAATATAGATGGGGTTGTAGGGGTAACTGCCCTTTATGAAGTACCTTTTAAACCTCCCGAAGAACTTAGTAAAGACGGGGTTAAAATAAGCAGGCAGTATGAGGTCAACGGCAAACCTGTGCGGGAGTGGGGTGTCAATGATTTGGTCCGGATTAAAATTTCTTACCAATTTGGACCCCAGGCTCCCGACGGACCTTATGAGGTCAGCGACTTCCTGCCGGCCGGTTTAAAAATTGTCCGGCGCCCCTATTACCGTGGAGTTGACGATCTGTTTTTGGGTTATCCCGTAATGGTCAACGGACAAAAGGCAACGTTCTTAATTAATGGGAAAAAAGACGGGTATTTTACTTATTATGCCCGGGTGGTAAACCCCGGCAAGTTTAAGGCGGAACAGGCCATTCTTACCCACGGCAAAAGCGGGGTAATATACGGCGTTTCTCCCAAGGATGAGGTTAGTATCAAATGAAGAAAAGGACCGTAGGATTGGTATGCTTATTAATATTTTTCTGGGGTATCTTGGCTTTCGATCACCGGGAAAGGGAAGCCTTTACCTACCTTCCTGTGCAGGAAAACCATCCAAATAACTTTTTTGACAGCCGATATTTTATCCGGGAGCTTTCCGAAAGTCCGGAGGCTCCCGGTAAAAGAATCTATGGTGCGGTAGTGCCCCACCATTTACTGGCCTATGAAATGATTGCCGAAGTTTTTAACCATTTAAGGGACCAGGAGCCTCCCTTGATTGTGCTCATAGGACCCAATCATAATAATCAGGGGGAGCGTATTATTACCAGCACCTGGGGCTGGCAGACCCCTTTCGGCACGGTGGAGCCTGACCGGGAGGCTATCGCTGATTTGGTGGCAACTTCTCTGGTTAAAGTAAACAATGAGATTTTTTCCCAAGAACACTCCATGGGGAATTTGATGCCTTTCCTAAAATATTTTTTGCCGGAGGCTAAGGTAGTTCCCATTGTCTTTCACCATGATTTAAAAAAAGAAGAGGGGATAATCTTAAGCCAGGTATTTTCCCGCCTGGTAGAAGAAAGGGAAGGGATAATCATTGCTTCCGTAGATTTTTCCCACTATCTTACTAATAAAGAAGCACAAGAGAAGGACCGGGAAACCCTAAGGATTATTGAAAACCGCAATATTGCCGAACTATTAAAATTGGGCGATGACCATCTGGACTCTCCGGGGGCGATGATGACCCTGCTTCTTACCATGGATAGGTTGAATGTGCGGGATTTCAGAATCCTCGGCCACACCAATTCGGGAATATTAATTGGCAATGATTTAATTGAGACAACCAGTTATTTTACCTTTGTTTTTCAATAAAAAATGTGACATCGTGTCACCGTGACGTGGAAATATGCAAATGTAGGGATCGGTTTCCATGCCGACCCGTTGTAGGGGCAAACCTATGTGTTTGCCCAAATAATGTTTATTTCGGAAAGAGCGGACACATAGGTCCGCACCTAAAATGAAATGGAGTGATGATTATGTTTAGAGAAATGCGAAGAAAAGATAGAAAACTGGAAAAAAGTGAAGCTGTAGAAATATTAAAAAACGGTGAATATGGCATACTGTCCACGGCAGGTCAAGATGGTTATCCCTATGGTGTACCGGTTAATTATGTTTACGTCAATGGTTCAATATATTTTCATTGTGCCGTGATAGGACATAAATTAGATAATATTAGAAATAATGATAAAGTATCATTTTGTGTTGTTGGGCCAACGCAAATTTTACCTGATAAATTTAGTACAAAATATGAGAGTGTGATTGTATTTGGAAGAGCTGTTGAAGTTTTTGACGATGAGAAAAATATGGCCCTTTTTGAATTTATAAATAAGTATTCATCGGATTATCCTGAACAAGGAAAAGAATTTTTAAATAAAAAATATAAAGCTACTATAGTAATAAAAATAAATGTTGAACATATTTCCGGCAAAGCAAGAAGGTAGGGGGCGGTTTCTATACCGACCCGTAAATCCTAAAGGAGTATTTATTCTCTGTCTCATAAGGATAGGATATTTTTATGAAGAAAAAGCCATTAGTTATTTTGAGTTTGTTAATACTTTTCTTTCTGGTTTTAGGTTTGGTCTTGTATTGGCCAATAATATTCCAAGAAGGTAATCCGTTACCGATAGTACAGGGCATTGTAAGACTTCAATTGTCAGAGGAAAAAATAATAGCTATTGATTCCGAAAGATATTTAACCAAAACGGAAGATAGCAATGAGGCAATAATATCCTTTATGGAAAGCAAGGGCTGGGTGTTTAAAGACCGTCTTGGTTCAGGCTACGTTTTTGAAAAACAAGAAAATTTATTAACTATAGTAGGCAGGCAATATTCAAGGTTTTTTAGGATTTTTAACATACCCGAGTTAGAATAAAATACCCGTTTGTTTAGGAGAATGTAATGGCTAATAAATACTTAACCCGCAGGAATTTCATAATCGGAGGAAGCGCTTTTTTATTGTATTTGTTCTGGGGAACCTCCTCCATTGCGGCCAGAAAATATACCGTCAGGATTTCAGGCTTGCCCCGGGAATTTGAAGGTTTCACAATTCTTCATTTAAGTGATTTACATAGCAAATGGTTTGGGAATAACCAGAAAAGGCTTTTGGCGGCAATAAACAGAGAACATTTTGATATAGTGGCTCTAACCGGGGATTTGGTCAACAAAAGAAATCCCCGCTTGGAACCGGCTTTAGAATTAATTAAAGGCTTAAAGGATAAGCCGGTGTTTTTTGTGCCAGGCAACCATGAATGGTGGTCCGGGTATACCCTTAGGGAGCCGTTAATATCTCTGGGCGTAAATATCCTGGAAAACAAAAGCGTTAAAATCAATAAAGGAGAGAGCCATATTTGGCTGGCGGGGGTTGATGACCCCTATTCCGGAAGGGATGACCTGGAAAAAGCCTTAGAAAAGGTTAACGACGGCGGGCCTGTTATCCTTTTGGCCCATGCCCCGGAGATATTTCAAAAGGGAGTAAATTCCGAAGTTGACTTAATCCTGGTGGGGCATACCCACGGCGGGCAAATCAGGCTCCCTTTTATCGGAGCCGTTATTGTTCCCGGACAAAAACTTTTTCCTCAATATGATTACGGCCATTACAGCCAAGGCCGGTGCAAAATGATAATAAACGGCGGATTAGGAGAAAGCGGTCTCCCCATCAGGTTTAATATTAGGCCGGAGATTGTTTTTGTTATACTGACCTCCCAATGATAAATTTTCAATCGTATTTATTGTTTTGCCGGCCTGAGAGGAGAGGTGACATTGAAAGAAATCCGTATTTTGGGTTTAACGCTATTAATTATTTTTATTTTAGTATCTTGTTCTGTTCAGAATAATAATGTACCTTCTACTCCTCCTGACGACAAAGAGGAGGAAAAATTAGCCGATATAGATGCTGTCGTCAGCAAGGCTATTAAAGACCGGCGTACTTCCTATGCTTCGGGAGAAACGGCGACGGAAGGCCATATCATTCTGGAAACCGAAGTAAAAGATGGGAAAACCATAGTTTATACCATAGCCAGTTTCGGAGCTTTTGGCTTCGAAAACGGTATTTTTACCAAAATAAGCGGAAGCGGAGCTATTCCTACGGTTATTGCCTTATCGCAAGAAGAAAAGGGTCAATATGTTGTTTTGGAATATAAGGAGCCGATGGACGGTTCCGGCTATATAGATTCCATAAAGAAGATGTTTCCTAAGCATTTGCATGAGAGGGTATTAGCTGCCCATGATGAATACCCGTCCCTGGTCAAACAGCAGGAAGAACAGGCCGAAGAATATTTAAAAAGCATTGGCCGGAAAGCCCCTGTAAGTGCCGCCCATGTCGAAAAAACCCTTGTGGACATTGATGTGGAGGCTTCCAATAAACTGTTTGCCCAGTATACCAAGTTTGATTCTTTTCTGAACGATTGCCCTTATTGGATAGGAACAAAGGAAAAGGTGGAATACGGAGAAAGGTATATATATGAAACATCCCAAAGCAAAACCGGCGATGGATATGATTTAATATTTTTCCAGAAGAAAAAAGAAGACGGGACAGTTATTGAGGAGCGAAAATATAAGATTGTTGGCAGTGAGCCCCAACCGGTGGATAAGTAATGTTTATTCGTGACACCGTGTCATCGTGACATCGAATTATCCCAAAGGTAGAAGTAGATTTAACATTCTTAGGACACAATTTCTCAACCTAAACCTAGCGAAGCGAAACCTCAACCTGCGCAGCTTGCTGCGCACTATGTATAAATTATGTAAAATGAGAAAAGGGGTGTTGGAATGAAAAGCAAGATTGCCGAGGCCATTAAACTAAAAACTCAGCCTGTTGCCGTATTTCGTACGGACGTAAAACCTGAAGGAGCTTTACAGTTTAAGGAAGGAAAATGGGGCTGCACAATTTCTATGTTAGATGCTGCAGCAAAGGGACGTGTCGTGGCTTTTGACGAAAAGACTACTGCTTGCAGTGGTGGAAAAGTTGGACTGGGTTTCAACCGTTTTCAATTAGGTTTTATCGAGTACTTTTTGTCCACGGGTGTCCCCGGTGGCAGAGAAGGGGAATATTACAAGAAAAATCCGGAATTGGCAGCCAAGTTTGCAACCGGGCTGCCCCAAATTGAATCTGCCAAATATATAGTGTTTAAACCGTTATCGGAATTAACCCAGGATGAAAAACCGGAAGTCATAATTTTTCTGGCCAATGCCGACCAAATTTCCGCCCTTGTGTTTTTGGCCAATTATGACAAGCCAACCCAAGACAACGTAAGAGTAGAATTTGGCGCCGGCTGCCATCAGTCCGTATTATATCCTTTAACCCAAAGGGACGAGAAGGAACAAAAGTGTTTTATCGGGCTGACCGACCCTTCGGCCAGAAAATTTATCGATAAAGATATCCTTTCCTTCAGTATCCCCTATAAACGTTTCTTAGAATTGGAAGAGCAGGTGGAAGAAAGCTTTTTAACTAAAGAGACGTGGTTGCAAATTGCTGAACGGATTTAGTGAAAGCTACTAAAAAACCATTGCCGGCACCCCGGAAATAATCTACCCTTTGAGTTGTCTAAGCTTAAAGGGGGTAAAGAAAGGATGCTGACAATGGAACAAGTCCATAATATTAGATACCTGAGTAATTTAAAGGTAAATCGATACGGAAGATTGTAAAGGAAACAGGCCATTATTTTAATACCGTAAAGAAGTATGCGGACAAAAGATGATTAATCTTAAGAAATAAAGGGAAGTGTCATAGATACTTGCTGTTGTCCTAGCCAATATTTAGGAGGAAAATCCAAATGGAACAAGTTTTAATAAAAACTCACCAGCTGACTAAACGTTATGGAACTGTACCGGTAGTTAATGGACTTAATCTCGAGGTAAAAGGAGGAGAAATCTTTGGTTTTCTAGGTCCCAATGGGGCAGGGAAAACCACGACCATAAAAATGTTAACCGGTTTGATGGAGCCCAGTGAGGGTGAGGCCTATATCTGCGGTTATGATATAAGAAAGCAGTCTTCTCAAGCAAAAGCACTAATGGCTTATGTACCGGATCAGCCGAAATTATACGGTAAACTGTCAGCAAGGGAGTTTTTGCACTTAATAGCCTCCCTTTACCGAATGCCCAAAGATGTCAGTAAAAAACGCGGAGAAATGTTGTTAGAGATGTTTGGTCTGTCGGATCGTGCAGATGAACTTTTAGAGGGTTATTCTCATGGAATGCGTC
>JAAXZE010000002.1 GCA_012720075.1 Clostridia bacterium | reverse complement strand
TGAACCTAATGCCTAGGGTGGTTTTTTACATGTTCAATGGCTGTGCTCACTTCAACCAACAAATCAGTAGAAATTTGTTGATTGAGGGTTTGAGCCCGGACATAAATCTCACCTCTGTCAGTATTTACATACCGGGGAGGCAAATGATTCAAGGCATAAGCCATAATATCGGCTTTACAGGTTTCACAGGTACACTCCCCTCGTTTGCCGCACAAGTCCTCAACTAATTTTTCAACAAGAATTTCAGTTAGATTTACAGGTTTCCTTTTCATTTTTTTCCCACCTTAAATTAATTTTTATCAATTACCACCTTTAAAAAATCTTCCATGAATTGATTCCAGTCCACTTTTTCATCGTTTTTATTTGCATTAACGGCCGCGGAACCGGAACCCTGAGCCAAAGAATTTCCTTTGTTTACAGGAGAAAAGGGATTTGTTCTTCCATATTGACCGGTCATAAAATCATAATTCTCAAAATCCTTAAACAATTGATTGTTATGTAAAATGGCAAAAGTGCTTAGACCAATATTGAGCCTGATATTTTCAACTGAATTTTGAAAAGCCTGAACAACACTGATATTATTTACTTTATATATGCGAGGGGAATCCTCCAATAACTTTAAAAACTTCAGTTCATTTTCATAGGTACCGGAAACGGTCAGCTGGATGGGTATCTCCAGATATTCTCTGCTTTGGTCTTTTTCCTCACCAATTTCCTTGCCGAAGGAAGAGAAAAACATTTCCTCAAGTTGTACACCGCTGGTTTTGGCCATCTCTTCAAGAGAGACTATTATTTCCGGTAATCTCATACTGGAGGGAAGGATGTTTTCCAGACGGGCAATTTCACCTTTATATTCTTCAATTTTTCTCTTCAAAACTTCCTGTTCCTGCTGGGTTTGGTTTAAATGGTCCAGTTTTTCTTGTTTTTTCATTTCCGTTTCCTTTAACACCATATACTCATCTAAAAAAGGTGAAAGGTAATAAAAATAATAGACAAACACCGCTATAAAAAAAACCGCTATAAAAACCAGCCTCTTCTCCCTTTCAGTCAGCTTCATTGTTACCCTCACCCTCAATTAGACATTTGATTTTAAACCTTAACATTTGCTCAGTACCGGAAATACTCAGCGGTTGAACCTGGGAAATCCGTTCCATACTCTGCAGGTTAACCATGAACTGGGCAACCAAACTGTAGCTCTCGGCATGACCGCTAATATCCAAATCTTCACCATAATGCAAATTATCAATGGCTACTCCCTGGGGTACATTATTCCCGATTTCCACCAAGAACTCAGACCAATTAAAATAATCTTTCTTAAAAGATTGAATAAGCTTCGACCTTCTCTCGATATTCTTCACTAACTCTTCTTCCAGTTTAATCAAATCCTCATATTCCTGTTTTTCTATAATTTTCTGTTCCACACTTATATTTTTGTTTTTTAAACTATTAAGATAACTCCTGGGAAGATAAAGGGCTGCCAATGTTAAAGCCAGCATAAGAGATAACCCTATTATTCTATACTTTTTATTTCTTTGTATTTTTTTTTCTCTTTTATAATCTTCCGGCAGTAAATTTATATCCTTTTCCTGATGAAAAACCAATCCCAATACGTTGGCCAACAAAGGAAGCTTGTCATGGTCAAGGCCTTCCATACCGTTAAGAGACCATTGTTCAGAATAATTTATTGCCTGTAAGTTTAAATAATCATGGGAATAATCCACCAAGTTTTTTATAAAGCTGCCGCCGCCGACAACAACAAAACCTTCCAGGATATTGCCTTCCAAAGAATGATAAAATTCCAAGGAATGATAAACATTGTTCAGAATATAATCAATAACCGGTTTAATCCTAAAGGACAATTCCTGTTCCAAACGGTCCGTCTTCTCTTCATTATCCAAAAGGAGCATGCCCTTATTAATCAAATGATTTTCCGCTTCTTCCAAAGAAATATTAAAGGAATTGGCTATGGACGCCGTTATTTCCTCATTCCCGTTTTGAATAAGCCTGGTGAATACAGGTTTTCCCTGTTCCATTACGGTAATAGTGGTTGTCAGGAAACCTAAATCTAATACGGAGTAAGTCTTATCCTGCAGTTGGGTTTTGCTGGCAGCCAGAAAGCGGCTAACACTGTTGCCATGAAAATCAATTATTTCCGTTTTTAAATTTAAAGCATCCATAAGCTCCAGATAGCCATCAACTATCCCATTGGGTACCGCCGCCACCAAAACCTTAAG
The DNA here is from genome assembly GCA_012720075.1 of Clostridia bacterium. Lineage (GTDB taxonomy): Bacteria > Bacillota > Peptococcia > Peptococcales > BICA1-8 > JAAXZE01. The sequence continues at coordinate 4,615 of JAAXZE010000002.1, read as the reverse complement.
GATTTTGCCTTTTCCTTCGGCATATTCTCCCAAAACCCTATGGTCAACTATATAATCACTGAAATTTTCCGGAAGGTACTGTTCAATTTCATACCTGACAATTTGCTCCAGTTCCTTATTATTTGTTTTTGGCAGTTTAAAAGTACGAACAATCAGTTCCGGACAGGAAAGTGTCAGGGCAGCTCCGGAAATTTTTACCTTGCAGTTTTCTACGATGGGCCCAAGAACTTCTTTTAAGCTTTCCTTGTTAATTAGCCTGCCATTTCTCACTGCTTCCCGGGGAGTAGCAACAATTCCCCAATCATAAACTACAGGTTTTTTCTTATTCCCTCCGTAAACCATCCATTTTATCTTACTGCTTCCAATATCAAAAGCTATTAATTTTCTATTGAGATCCAGCATGACCCACCCCTGTCCATCACTACAATTGGCGCCAAAAAACTATTTCGGCCTTATTTTCAATATTAGGAACGGCATAATCTTCAAATTTTATTACTGCTTGTATTTTTCGTTTAACAGTTCCTTTGGCATCTTCCCTCTCGCCTATAAAACCAACAGCTTCAAGGGTTATTTCATAAATATATTTAAAAACAATTAGGTTTTCTTCGTCAAAATAAATTGTATCGATGAGCTTTACCCCATCGTCTTCTTCCGTACTGACTTTCACCGTAAAACCGCCTTGCTCCCCCGGTTTTAGTAAATCTCCCTGGTCACCGTCCAGAGTAAAAACCATGGTTTTTACCGTTTCGGGAACAATTCTTTCCAATTGAGATATTTCAAAAATGGCTTTTTCCATCCCCGCTTCCGCCAGGTAATAGGCTTTAATGCTTTCCCGATGAACTTTTTCCATCCTGTATTCATTTATAACTACTCCCAGCATGGCCGTACCCAAAATAGACAGGATCATCGCATACATCATAACCATAACCAGTGCTGAGCCTTTTTCCCCGTTGTCAGGCCTGGCTTTCATTTATTAACAACCTTTCCTCTGGCATTAATACTAAAGGTATATTCCCGGCTCTGGACCCCCGGGAAAACTTGATTAACCAGGGTTATTTTTATTAAATTGGTTCCGCTGTCATACCCGAACCGGCAATCGTCAATATACATTGCCACAGTGCTGTTGCTGTCGGACAGCCGGATTTCTTTCTGGGACCAATCAAATTCATAGGATTTGGCGCTGCCGTCATGAAAAAACAGATCTATCTTCCTTTCATCGGGATGAATCGTTATTCCGTCCGCCTTTCGGATTTCAGAACTTAAAGTATTCATGGCAATCCGCAGATTTTGTTGAACCTTTACCTGGTTTTCGCTGCGGTTAAAACCCTGTACCCCGGTGAAATACATAAAACTGGCAGCCGAAATAATTAAACCCAAAAGCCCTAAGGAAATAAGCAGTTCCACCAAAGTAAAGCCTTTATTATTAACCTTTTTCAACATCTGCCGCACCTACATCCTTTTAGAGGTCTATCCTTACACCATAACGATTATAAATTTCCTCGATATAGGCTGAAAAAGTAAAACCGCCTGGAGAATGAAATACTGCATCAGCCGTTCTTCCAGAAGCAATTATGGCTTGAATAACGGTCATACTCGAATTAGCATAAAGCCTCCAAACAAGAAAGGCAAAAATCAGTATTTCTAAAAGTCCCAGACCAATAATAGCCCAAATCCCCCTGAGCCAATTCCAGTGGGCTTCTTCGTCACCATTCTCAGGAGGCTCAGGAATGGGAGTATCACCGCCGTCACCCCCACCTTCTTCATCATCGCCATCATCTTCATCATCACCTATAGATGGAGGAGAAGTATCTATCGTTTCTATCATTACGTTTGTCGCATATGAAGCCAGGAGAATTCCTTGGTTCCGGGCATCCATGTTTAGCTCAGGGGTGACATAAACCCTTAGCTTTTCCAAACTGTTGCCGGAGTGTTTCTGAGGAAACTCCACCATTATTTCCACGCCATAGTTGTTTTTGTAATTATTAATTTCTTCCTCTAAATTGTCCTGGTTTATATCTCCGGCTTTTATCCTGTCCATTATATCCCTGGCCACGGTGACGGCCACCGTATTCCTGGCTGATTTATAATTGGTTCCGGCAGTGGAGGAAAACATGCCAATAAAGGGGATGGTCACTATCCCTAAAATGGCCAGGGCTATTAATATTTCCACCAGGGTAAATCCCCCGTTTTTCTTTCTTTCCTTCATGCCCTCTCCCCTGTTTCTCTAATCATATACTTTTACCCTTCCTGTAGCGGGCAGAATTGTAATAGTATAGAGCTTGTCCCTTTTATCCCGTAATGTAATGGTACCGCCCCGGGAAGGCGATCCCAGGGGTGTAAAATGCAGACTGTCTTCAGGAAAATTGGTACCTAAAATGTCCAGTTTATCTTCCAGCCGAACCACCTTTAGAACCTCGGGCAAAGGATAATTAATTACTTTCAGTAAATATAGTTCCTGTTCCCTGTCAAATACCAGGTAATGGTTTTCACCTGTTCCTATAGCCATCTGCTGAGCATACCTAATATCATTAACCAGTTGCCGGATTGCTCCTCTGCCTTTGGCATATTTTAAGGAGGCGGAAAATACCGGTTGGCCTATAGCCAGTACCAGAGAAAAAAGCAGCAAAACAACCAATAATTCCACTAAAGTAAATCCTTTACGATTCATTTCGCAAAGAATTCCTCCTAAAACAAACTAAAATAAAAGCGAAAAATCTCCACTTCAAAAATTACCGCCGTTATTGCCGCTGTATTAATAAAAGGTCCGAAAGGGATAGGGTCTTTCCTTCCTTTAAGTCCTAAAATTAAAACAGTAAAAGCGAAAAGACCTCCGGAAACAAAAGAAAGAAACAGCGTAAGCAATGTCTTTTCCCAGCCTAAAAACAAGCCCAGAAAAAACATTAGTTTTACATCACCGCTCCCCATTCCCCCTCGGGACAGGAGGGCAATTACAAGAAAAAGGCCTCCCCCAATCAAGGCTCCTAGTAGATAACCTGAAAAGGGATAATACTTATCTATTAAAGCAAAGATTAATCCCATAACCAACCCCAAAAGGACAAGGCCGTTGGGAATAATCTGAATTTGCATGTCAATAAAGGAAATAATTAAGAGCAGTGAAACCAAAAAGGCATATTTGAAAAAATAAAGGGTCCAATAAAACTTGGCAAATAAAACCGTATACAAAAACCCTGTCAATAACTCTACCAAAGGATATCGTGCCGAAATCTTGGCATTGCAATAACTGCACTTGCCACCCAATAGAATATAGCTTATCACAGGTATTAAATGCCGGGCTTTAAGTCTTCCTCCGCACTTAATACAGCGGGACCCGGGAAAAACTATCGACTTTCCCAGAGGTATCCTATAAATACATACATTAAAAAAGCTTCCAATGATTGTTCCTGAAATAAAAATTAATAAGTATTGCCAAAACATCCCTATCAGTCGCTTTCAAAGAATTGGTACACAGGGCATCGCGAGATGCCCTGTGAAAAATATCAACAAACTATTCCAATAAATTTCCAGCACCCTCTAATGCTGTACCACTATTGTTACAATATTTTACTGCTGTACATTTTCCATTTTCTACTGTTGCTACAAAGCCTGCTGCACTTTCATTATTTTGAGCTTCAGGCACTTCTCGAAGATAATCTTTTAAATCTCCATCCGCTAAATTACTTGAGTTTGTGAATATAGCATATGTTTTAGTACCAGTTGCACTATCATCTATGTATTTTTGCTCTGCAGCGCGGGCTATTATTAAGGCAGAAGCCTTATCTGTCTTTTCCTTTGCAGCTTTTACAGTACCGGTAAACTGGGGAACTGCAATAGCCGCAATAACCGCTAAAATTGCGAAAACAGCCATTAATTCAACAATGGTAAAACCTTTCTTATTCTTCCAAAGCTTTTTGAAAGCTTTAACCATCTTTTCCACCTTGCTCATTCACCTCCCTTCAAAAAATTATTAGCTATATAAATTATTGAGAAATCTTAACCACTAGGGTATAAAGACTTTTCCTTAAAAACTGTCCGTGTTTTGTTTAGAACTACCGACCATAGGCAATCAGCCAAGCCAACGGACATCTCAAAAATTCACCTGGGTCATAATATCAAACATGGGCATAACCACCGATATTAAAATCAAAGAAACTATGATGGCCATAACAATAATGATGACCGGTTCCAAAATAGTAGTCATTTTGTTCAAAGCGTTTTCCACTTCACCATCATAAAAATCGGCGGTTTTCTCTAGGATAAAATCTAGAGTGCCCGTTTCCTCGCCTATTTTCACCATATGAACCAGCATTGGAGGAAAAATTTCCAATTCTTTTAAAGCTTCCGCCAGGCCTTTGCCTTTTTTTACGTCTTCGGCAACCTTGGTCAAACCTTTGCTTATCACTTGATTGTCAATTACCTTTTTAGTTACTTCGATACTCTGTAAAACCGATATCCCGCTGTTCATCAAAGAACCGAGGGTCCTGGAAAACCTGGCAGTAGCAATTTTCCGGTGCAAATTACCCATTACCGGTAAAATCAGCTTTAAATTATCCACATTTTCCCGGCCCCGGGGATTACCGGCGTAAAACTTATAAAGGAGCCGTCCCAGGAGAAAAGC
>JAAXZE010000034.1 GCA_012720075.1 Clostridia bacterium | reverse complement strand
GTATAAAATTAACCAGGATATTTTTTAAAACAAGGCCTTTTTTTTAAAAAGGCCTTGTTTTGTCAATATTTGTCGTCTTGTGTCTTTTTATGTCGAATATTTCTTAAAATTTTTTTGTCTTTGCTAAAAGGAATTTTGATAAATTGGCAGAAATTAATAGTATACACAGTGGTTAGACCTCATACAAAAAAACGACATTTTATTACAATTTTTTCACCAGTTTCTATTTTAAGTGGGTTTAAGAGATTACTCTTCACCAAGAATAATCTCTAAAATTAAATTAATTTATCTAATAAGGGGGAAAAAGCATGAAAAGAAAATGGTTTCTAATCCTATTGGTGGCTATCCTAAGCGTCACCTTGGTTGCCGGTTGTGGTGGTTCAGGCAACCAAAGCAGTCAACAGCAAGAACCTAAAGAAGCTGAAAAACCCAGTTATCCCGAAAAACCAATCACTTATGTAATTCCTTTTGATGCCGGCGGACAATCAGACATTGAAGCCCGTAGACAACAGCCTCATTTAGAAAGAATATTAGGTCAAAAGATTTTGATCGAGTATAAACCAGGCGCCGGCGGAGCTATCGGTTGGACAGAATTGACCAGATCAAAACCCGATGGCTATACCATGACAGGTATCAACCTGCCTCATATTATTTTGCAACCTGCTCAACGTTCCGATGCCGGTTTTAAAACCGAAGACATTATACCGGTAGCAATTTTCCAAGCAACTCCAATAGGCTTGGCAGTTCTTAACGATAGTCCTTTCCAAACTCTGGAAGACTTCATTGCTTATGCCAAGGAAAATCCCGGTAAAATTACTATCGCAGGTTCCGGTACTTTGTCCGGCCATGATATAGCCCATCTGCAGTTAGAAAAATTTGCAGGCATTGAATTGGAATATATTCCTTATACCGGTGCAGCTCCTCAGCTTCAAGCTTTTTTAGGTGGTCACAATATGGCTATCCTTGCTAACTCCAATGACTTAGTTGCTCACAAGGATAAAATCAGAGTTTTAGCATTTGGTGCTACCGAGCGTTATGAAGTATTCCCCGATGCACCAACCTTTATCGAAAAAGGTTTTGACATGACACCCAGTATCGACAGAGGCGTAGCTGTTCCTCCCGGAACTCCCGAAGAAATTATCAAAGTTCTGGAAGATGCATTCTTACAAATCTGTAACGACCCAGAAATCCAAAAACAAATGATCGAGCAAGGTTTCGTACCTAAAGCTATGGGTCATAAAGAATCTTTGGAATATATTGAGAAACTAACAGACCAATACCTCGAAATATTAGCAGCAGTTCAGTAGACCTATTAGAATATCGATACCGGACCCTCTGGGTCCGGTATCAATCTAGATGTATGGAGGAATCTATATGGCAGAACTTTTTTTCTCAGCAATGGCGCATATTTTTGATCCCTTTAACTTTCTTTTTATGACCGCAGGGGTTACCTTAGGTATACTGGTAGGATGTCTCCCCGGTTTAACTGCCACGATGGCCCTGGCCATTTTGGTTCCTTTTACCTTTACCATGGATGCAATTCCGGCGCTAATGACCCTAGGAGGTATTTATTGCGGTTCAATGTACGGCGGCTCCATTTCAGCCATCCTGGTAAATACTCCCGGAACACCGTCGGCTATCGGTACTACCTTTGACGGCTTTCCTTTAACGAAAAAAGGTATGGCTGAACATGCTTTGGTCACCTCGGCTTTTGGCTCCAGTATTGGTGGACTTTTCGGTGCACTTTGTCTTTTGGTGCTCACCCCTCTGTTAGCCAACGTAGCCTTAAAGTTTGGACCCCCGGAATATTTCTGGATGGCCATTTTCGGACTATCAATAATTGCCACCCTGTCCTCCGATAATATCTTAAAAGGCCTTATCGGCGGAGCAATTGGTCTAATGATTAGTACTATCGGTCTTTCGCCCGTAGGCGGAGATTCCCGCTTTACCTTTGGTTTTTACGGTTTGGCTGCCGGTATCAACTTAATCGTAGCCCTCATAGGCTTCTTCTGTATTCCGGAAGTCTTGGCAATGGTAGAAAAAATTACTAAAGAACGGTTTAAAATCGCCGATTATACTCCGAAAAAAGGGGTGCCGTTACAAGTTATTAAAGAACTTCTTGGTAAACCGGTCTTGCTGCTCAGGTCTGCGGTTATCGGTACCTTTGTAGGCATCGTGCCCGGAGCCGGAGGAAATATCGCATCCCTGGTTTCTTATAACGAAGCCAAAAGATGGTCAAAAGAGCCGGAGAAATTCGGTACAGGCATTATCGATGGTGTAGCCGCATCAGAAACTTCTAATAATGCTGAAGTCGGCGGTTCTCTAGTCCCCTTATTGACCTTAGGTATACCCGGAGCTCCTCCCGCGGCGGTAATCTTAGGAGCCATCATGCTGCAAGGTATGGTGCCCGGTCCCGAATTATTTACTAAATACGGCGAAATCACCTATACCTTCATTCTTTCTTTATTTGTTGCCAATATCATTATGGGTTTTATAGGTTTTTACGGTTCCAAGTTCTTCGCTCGACTGATTAACATTCCTATTAATTACTTAGCACCTTTGATTGTATTCATGAGCGTAATTGGTTCCTATAGTATCCGTAATAATATGATGGACGTAGTTATTATGTTTGCCTTTGGCGTAATCGGTTATTTCTTCCGTAAGCTTAGTTTCCACCCGGGTCCTATCGTTCTGGGAATGATTTTAGGACCATTTGCAGAAAACGGTTTAGTTCAATCCATGCTCATGGGCAGAGCGGCCGGAAACATCTGGGCAGTTTTCTTTACCAGACCCATTTCTATAGTTTTGATTATTTTATCAGTAGTTTCCGCTGCATGGCCGTTTATTTCTTCGTACCGCAATAAAAAGGCTAACAAAGGAGGTTTAGAAACCAATGCGTAAAAAGAATATCTATACCTCCCTTGTCCTTTTACTATTATGTGTATACTCCTGGTTTGAAGTAAAAGATTTGCCCGTAATCAGTAGGTATTTTCCCCAGGTTTGTATAGTTTTTTTGGCTTTGCTGTCCATTTTACTCCTTATTCAAGCCTTGATTTCACCTAAAATCCACGAAGAAAAAGAAAAGAAAAACCTAAAATTTGTAAAAATCTTTGCTGTGGGCATAACCGCCTATATCCTTTCGATTTATGTTATTGGCTTTAACATCGGCAGTGCCCTGTTCCTGGGTACTTTCGGTTATTGGTTCAACCCGGCAAAAGACAGCAAAAGCATATTTTACTCCTTTGGGATAGGAATTTTCGTAACTGCTCTGTTTTATGTCATATTTGGCATAATCTTCAATGTTCCCCTTCCGGAAGGATTGATAATGGAAAAACTGGGCTAACACAGCCCAGTTTTTTAATTCTTTTGACCCTTGTCTTGGTGTTTGGGCTCTTTGCCTGCCTGTTTTTCCTTAATTTCTTTGCTTAGCTCCTGAGCATATTCCACATTCAGGCTCAAGGGGTTAGGGTCAATATCATTAATATTAATTTTCTTTTTGGCCATAGGTATCGCCTCCTTTAATATAGGATTTGCAATACCCTACCATTTTATTATTAAGCAAATTTCCAATTTTTCAAAACACAAATCACTTTCCATGGCTTGCAAAATCCACTCCCTGTTCTCCATGGTTCCCCTGTTAAATAAAAGTCCCTCTATAATAACCTCATAACCTTTCTTCTCTAATTCATCAATTATCTGTAACAAATCTTCCAGGACCAAAGATTTGGTATTGGCAACATTTAGAGCCAAAGGGTATTGTAAACTTCTATGACGATGAGCTTTTTCCTTAATTTGGGAATAAATAGCCCCTAAATGATCATTTATACCGGAAAAGCTTCGATAGTTCCGCCGCACTTTAATAATGTTGGTTAGTTTTTCACTAAAACTATCTTTTTCCAAATCTTTGTTTTTCAAATAACTGATCCAAAGCCTGAAATTTTCCTTATCAGCCTTAACTTTAAAGCCTAAGCTTTCAAAATAGGTAATTATTTTTTCCAAAACGGCATGGGTAAATTCTTCAGGAACAACCGGTTCGCCGGTATCCTGAACGGTTGTCGCAAAATTTGGGAACTCAAAAAAATATAAAAAGGCATTTTCGTGATATGTATATTGCAAAATCATCTTTTTTATATATTCAAGAAGCCCTTGGGCTTTCGAAGAAACCTCTTCTTCCCAGATCTTTCTTGCCTCTTCAGCCTTCATCCCTGCACCTCCTTACAACCATTTAAAAGAATCCCGTTTATAGTCTATTCTACCTATTTTAAAAGAGTGAAATAGTAATTTCTCTAAGAAACTCATATTTTTACTAAATCCGGTAATCATAGAAACAAGTATTTTTTCAAAAGGAGAGAGGGTTACCATGAGCAAACAAACCGTTGATAATTTAAAAGCCGCATATGCGGGAGAAAGCCAGGCCAGAAATTTTTATACCTTTTGGGCCGGGGTCGCCAGAAAGGAAGGTTGGCAGAAAATTGCTGAAATCTTTGAAGAAACGGCAAAAAACGAAAAAGAACACGCCGAGCTAATTCTCAAAATGTTAAACGGAATTAATACCACCGCCGAAAACTTGAAAGTTGCCATTGATAAGGAAACTTATGAGTATAAGGATATGTATCCGGAATTTGAAAAGGTAGCCAAAGAAGAAGGCTTTGACGAGGCTGCAAAATTCTTTAGACTGGTCCAGGAAGTAGAAGAACACCACGCCAAAAGATTTCAGCGGCTCCTTGAACACCTGGAAAAAGGCGACCTTCTGAAAAAAGATAAATCCATCAAATGGAAGTGCCGGGAGTGCGGGTATATTGTCGAAGGTAACGAGCCTCCTGAAAAATGCCCTTTATGCAGCCATGATAAAAGCTATTATGAACCACTTAGCGAAGAATTTTAACCAAAAGCTATCCAAACATGGCAAAAAACAAAGAGTAATTGGCAATAGGTAGTATAAATCCATGATTTAGGGGGCGGTTTCCATACCGCCCCCTAAATCTTTTTCTAAAAATTTTCACACAGGAAACAATATCCCTCGCAAAGCCAGACTAGCCTAAATATTTATTTTCAAGGTCAAAGTCTCAGGGTCCCAGGTGACCTTAGCCCTGGTGCCCGTAATACTGTTGAATATTTTCTCCAAAATTCCGGTATTAATTAAAGGTTCTCCCAGCTCGTTAATCAAAAAGGGAGGTAATTCGAAGTTCTTTAAAGTCTGACCGTTCAACTCGATTTTTACCGGTGACTTTTTATTAATGGTAAACTTTTCCGGCAGCCTTTCCTCTTCTTTGGGAATATAGTCTATAACCGTATAGGCTTCCATTAATGCCGGGAAATTGGGCTTAACTTGGTGGTCAAACCACTCAAAAGGAATATACATATAACCTTTATCGGTCAGCCCTCCACGGCCCCAACTCTGGACTACTTTAACCCATTTTTCTTCCAGGTTATATCTTATGGCAACCATGGCGTGACCACCAATATTATCGCCGCCCACCTCTCTCGGTACCCGGCCCCGACGGGCTTTATAAAAGTTGGAAAGAAGATATAATGAAAAAATTACCGGTTTCTTTTCCGCCAAAGCAATCAGCATATCCTCCAAATTCAGGCATTTGGTGTAAGCGACTATCCTGTTTTGGTAAGCATTTCGCAATATTCTGCCCATTTGCCTGCTTCCCGGCAAGGGTTTTTCATAATTCTCTTTGGTAGTAGGATAAAGTATCTCCCTGCAAACGCCTTTAAGCCTTAAGGTTTCTACGGTAGCCTTTACGGTACTTCCTTCCAAATCAGGAGGTAGACCGTCTATTAATTTATTCATCTTGTAAATGAACATGGCTGAAAGGTCAATCATCTGTCCTGTTTCAAAGTATTGATTAATCATTTGTAAATAGGCTCCCGCTTCACCGGTACAGATAGGTAAATCGCCCTGATTATGAATAATTAAAGGCACAGGCTCTATGCCGCCTTCAACCGGAATATCGTTTATGGAAACCTTGCTTATTGTCCTATATAACCAATCCCGTGCATCCTTAGGGCTCGGGTAAGCGCCAGGATGTGGTATCATGGTCATTGCCAACACTCCCCCGAAAATTTTAAACTCAGCCTGAAATTTTACTATAGTATATTGGGGAAGATTTTTATTTGTGACACACAAAGAAAGCCGACGGGCCGCCGGCATTAAAAATAAAAATCAGGTTACTTTGAACCTGATTTGAAGAAAGAATTTATCTTTCTGTTAAACAACCGGATAAACTTTCCCGGCTCTTTTTTGTCCTCATCTGTTTTAGAAGAAAAGAGATAGTAAAGATACCTTTTCTCTTCTTCCGTAATTTGAACTGTAATACTTTCCTTGCAACTTTCCATTTACTACTCTCCCTTCGGCAACCTGGCAATCATAGCAACTGATGCTTTAGACCCATGGCTTTGCGTCCCACTCTTTCGAAATGGTTTGCCCTTAACAAAGTTTTTTACACCTATATTATTTCCTTATTAATTATTTTTTTCCTGCCTGTTCTATAAAAATTTTGTCAAAATTTATAAAAAATAAGCAAAAAAACATATTTTTTTTGCAGTTTGGGGAAAATAATTCGGAAATGCCTTTCCCCTTGCTGTTTTTTTTATTTTAATGTATATTATGAGAAAAGGAATATTTTTAAACTATGAAGGGATTTAGTAGCGGTTTATGGTTACAATTCAGAGAGCAGGCTGGCCGGTGTAAAGTCTGCAGCACATAAACCGTCAAATACACCCCGGAGTTCCAATGGGAAACCATTGCGGCCTTCACCCGTTAACGTGACCAGAGGCGGCAAAAAGTTAGTCTATAGGCGGCGGTCAAAACGCTATTCTTTAGAGATTTTCTTTTTTGCTGTGAATTAAGGTGGTACCACGGTCCTTTCGTCCTTAAGATGAAAAGGATTTTTTATTTTAAGTTGGAAAGTTGGCATGTTGATAGGGTTGGAAAGGAGCTTCACTCCGTATCTACAGTTTTACAGAAAGAGATTAAGGTTTTGCTTCGCTAGGTTATAGAGATGTTGCATCCGATGAAAGTTAGTCTCTTGGGATGCATCTAATCTCAAGCTAAATGTATGATGCATCCGATGCATGCCAATTTAAATCTGATGCATCCCAAAAAAGTTACCCAAAAGATGAG
>JAAXZE010000033.1 GCA_012720075.1 Clostridia bacterium | reverse complement strand
ATATACCCCCACCGACCACCCCCGGGAGGGCAAGGGGCATGATTACACGCCAAAAAATTTTTCTCTCCGACATCCCCAAAGTTTTGGCCGCCATAACCAGATTGGGGTCAACCTGCTCAAAAGCGCCTCTGGCGGAACGATACATAAGAGGAAAGGAAATTGCCACTGCCGCGATTACCGTTGCTGTCCAGGAGAATACTATTTTTACTCCCAAAAATTCCAATAGAAACCTTCCTATTGGCCTATTGACACCAAAGACAATCAGCAGCAAAAACCCTACTACCGTTGGGGGCAAAACCAAGGGTAAGGTCAAAATGCCATCCAAAACCATCTTCATTTTTTCAGACTTTAGATTTACAATCCACCTGGCCACAAAAATCCCTAGCAGAAATGTAACGGCAATGGATGCAGATGCAGTTTTCATGGAGATAAATATTGGCGATAACTGCATATTGGTCTTCTCCTTCTATTTTGTTTCAAAGCCGAAGGTTTCAAAAACTTTTTTAGCTTCAGCGGTTTGCAAAAATTCTATAAATTTTTTCGCCGCATCTTCATTTTTGGTAGCTTTAACTATGCCAACCGGATAAATAACTTTGGAAACAGAACCATCCGGGGCTTTTGCCACAACTTTTACTTTTTCCGTTGAAGCGGCATCAGTTGAGTAAACAATGCCGGCATCAGCGCTGCCTTCGGCAACCCAGTTCAATACTTCTGTAACATTGGTTCCCAGACTGGCCTTTTCCGCCACTTGCTCCCATATATTGAGGTTTGTCAAGGCTTCTTTGGCGTATTGACCGGCGGGGACACTTGCCGGATCTCCGACAGCAATTTTGTCAGCCTTTAAAATATCTTCAAACTTTGTTATTTCCTTCGTATTGTTTACCGGAACGATAAGAACAATTTTATTTTCCAAAAGCTCAACTATAGAATCATGAATCATTAAGCCTTTCTCATCCAGTTCATCGATTTGTTTCATAGCCGCCGACATAAATACATCAATACCCGCGCCTTGCTCGATTTGGGTCTGCAGTTTTCCTGAGCTGTCATAAGTAGTTTTAACTTGAATATCGGGATATTTTTCATTAAACATCGGGAGCAGGACTTCATCAACACAGTTTTTCAGACTTGCCGCAGCGGCCAGAGTAATGGTTGATTTTTCAGGATCTGTATTTTTGCTACACCCCGTTAAGGTGAAAACTAAACATATTATCAAAAGTATAGCAATGGTCTTTTTCATTTATAGCCTCCCCGCGATAAACAACAAAAAGCATATTCAGCTCAGCCTTTTTATTTATTGTATATTGCATTTAGTTGGTTTACAATAGTTTTTGTTAGTTTTAGTTGGTTTTAGTTATGTTTAGTTCGATATTATTGCTTTGGTATACTTCAGGAGCAGTCCAAAATAGAATATAAGGAATAATATGTAAATTAGCTCGTCTCAAAATTTGCAATTTATGCTAAAATGGGATAAAAAATATCAAAGTAGGTGTGTAAGGTGAATGAAGATATCTTATATACTCCGGAGGAGATTGCCCAAAAATTAAAGTTAACAAAAGGCACTGTCTATGAAATGATTAAACGGGGAGAACTCGAGGCTCACCGTATCGGAAGGTATCTCCGCATATCCCGTTCTCAATTTGATAAATATCTTTTGAAGTCAAGAGGTTTGGACAATACCTTTGAGGCAGTGATTACTAAAAATGATAATGAAACCTATGCAGTGGTCGGAACGGTCCAAATTCATGTTAATACTGAACATGAAGGCCATGTCAAAATCGCTGTTCCTCCGGAGAATATAATATTAAGCAAGGGCTCCTTTATCAGCAGTGCCAGGAATGTTCATAAAGGAAAGGTGATTGAAATTGTCAATGTTGACTCCGGTGTCATGGTCGTTGTGGATATAGGAATTCCCATTAAAGCCCTTATCACTAAAAAATCCTTTGCTGAAATGGGCATTGAAAAAGGAACCGAGCTCTATGTTATTTTCAAAACCATGTCGGTCACGGTTTATAAATGAAATATTTAAAACAGGATACTTCCTGTTCAATTATGACAGGAATAAAAAAAGCAGGGTTTTCTCCTGCTCAGAGTATAGGAAAAGTTATTAATAAATATTTAGCAAGAAAAACTATGTGATTTATTATCATAAGCATTTTGCATAATTTAAAAACCTTTTAAAAAAGCGGGTTTGAAGTATATAAAAAAAGGACTTCACCCCAATTTGGAGAAGTTTTCAAGTGACGAAACAAGAAAACATAAGGAGTGAAGTCACTTGTATATTCT
>JAAXZE010000032.1 GCA_012720075.1 Clostridia bacterium | reverse complement strand
TAGATATAATAAAAAAAATGTTTACATGACTTTAATAATTGTTTTAATGATTATTTTTTTAATAGGCTATATAAATGGTTTTACGGACATCGATTCTGATATCATGCTCAGTGGTGTCTTCTTTTTATTAGCTTGGCTTCTAAGCAACATGACCGAAACAGAAGCTAAAATTAGAGAAGAATTGGAAAGAATGGCAAGCCATGATAGCCTTACTGATATTTTAAATCATAGGAGCTTTCAGAATATACTGGATGAGAAAATTATAGAAGCAAAAGAAAAAGGTTATTCTCTTTCTTTGCTTTTATTAGATTTAGATTATTTTAAAGTATATAATGATTCCTTGGGACATCAAAAAGGAGATATGGCTTTAAAAACAGTAGCAAATATTATAAAAAAGTTTACTGAGGACATTGGTTATTGTGCCAGGTATGGCGGAGAAGAGTTTGTAATTATTTTGCCCGGAACGGAGATTGAGAATGCTAAAGAATTAGCGGAGAGAATCAGGAAGGCCATTGAAAATACCGAGTTTAATGGGATGGAAGTATTACCTAAAGGAAGATTGACAGTTTCAATAGGAATTGCCCAATATCCTAATCAAGCCGACAGCAAAGAAAAGCTTATTCAAAAAGCCGATGAAGCCCTTTATCGGGCAAAATTTGTCAGTAAAAACAAAGTTGAGGTATACTATTCGGTCTTTGATGACTTAAACCTTGAATTAAAGGAAAAAGAAAAAGAGTTATTAAATTCTATCCGAACTTTAACGATGGTAATAAACGCCAAGGACCGTTATACCTTTGGTCATTCGGAAAGAACAATGGAATTAAGCAAAAATTTTGCCAAAAGTTTAAATCTGGATGACAGGACAACCAAGGACTTGATTTATGGTTCACTGTTACATGACATAGGAAAAATAGAAATACCAAGAGAAGTTTTGAATAAACCGGCCAAGTTGTCCAAAGCGGAGTGGAATTTGTTTAGAAACCATCCTCAGTGGGGAGCGGATATTATTCGGCCCATTAAAAGCCTCCAAGGTTCATTGGAAATCATTTTGCATCACCATGAGAACTATGACGGTTCCGGTTACCCTAAGGGCCTAAAAGGGGAGGAGATTCCGTTCGGAGCTAGAATATTAAGGATAGTAGACAGTTTTGATGCCCTGATAACAAACCGACCTTATAAAGAGGCTATGTCCAAAGAGCAAGCCCTTGAGGAATTAAAAAGATTTTCGGGATCCTATTATGATCCTTATTTATTAAATAAATTCTGTGAGATTGTTTTAAGATTAGAATTACAAGGTAATGAATAACAGTAAAAGGATGTGGAAGAAGTGCTGGTTGATTATCATGTTCATGCCGTAGGTCATGGTGCCCGGGAACATACCCTGGAAAATCTAAAAGAGTACATTGAATATGCAATAGAAAGAAACCTCAAAGAAATAGGTTTTGCCGACCATGACCGGTATTTGAGTGATTTGAACCTGGATTTGTATCAAGAACTGCAAAAGATGTATCCCCAAATAAATATCCGTGTAGGGCTGGAAATTGATTATTTTCCGGATAAACTGGAGGAAATTAAAAAAATCCGGTACAGCTATCCCTTTGATTATTGTATCGGTTCCGTTCACTATATAGGAGAATGGATGTTTGATGCTGACAAATTCAAAGAAAGATTTAATGAATGGGATATTGATGAACTGTATGCCAAATATCTTTCTTTGGTCCTTGCTTCGGCTCAAACCGGTTTATTCCCTTTGATCGGCCATACTGATTTATTAAAAATATTTGGGCATAGACCGACCAAAAGCTTGGAAACCACTTTCGGTCCCTTCCTCAGAGAATTAGCCAAGACCGGGGTAGTAATTGAATTAAATACCAATGGATGGTACAAGCCGGTAGGAGAATTGTATCCCTCCCCGCAATTAATTGAAATGTGTTTTAATGCCGATATTCCCATAACATTATCATCGGATGCCCACCAGGCTGATCAGGTAGGAAGAGATGTGGATAAAGCCTTAAATATAGCCAAAAAAGCCGGTTATAGGAAAATTGCTACCTTTGCCAAAGGAAAGGTTTATTTTGTAGAAGTTTAAATTATGTCTTTGATTGATTTTTTATGTTCATGTAGTTGGCGGATTATTTATGGTTAAGGGCTAACCATATTTTGAAGTTGACATTATTGGAGAAGGGGAGTAAAAAGAGCCAGGTAGCTTTGCCTAGCTCTTTTTAAATCTCAAGATAAAGAAGGTAAGAGTTTATTATCAAAAAGGAATTGAGAATAAATGTCTTTTCATTTAACAAAACTAATAAGGGAAATTTAGGCATGGAAATAATTTAAAGGAGGAATATTAGATGTCTAAAATCGAAGAAAAGATAAAAAGTATGGGACTGGAAATACCCGAACCGCCAAAACCGGTTGCAGCTTATGTTCCTGCCGTAAAAATTGATAATTTTGTTTACACCTCGGGTCAGCTCCCTTTTGCTAACGGAGAGTTAAAATACAAGGGTAAAGTTGGAAAAGAAGTTAAAGAAGAAGATGGGTATCAAGCTGCAAGATTGTGTGCCTTAAACTGCCTCAGCGTAATTAAAGGTGTTATAGGTGACTTGGATAAAATTGAACAGATAATTAAGGTAAACGGTTTTGTGGCTTCTGCTCCCGGTTTTGATGCTCAACCTAAAGTAGTAAACGGTGCCAGTGAATTATTGGGTGAAATTTTCCAGGAGAAAGGCCAGCATGCCAGAGTGGCGGTAGGAGTCAACGAACTTCCTTTAAATGCAACCTGTGAGATAGAAATGATAGTAAAAGTAAAATAATTTTAGGCCCAAGGTTATTAAGATTAATACAACGAAAACCTTGGGCTTTTAAAAATCATCAAAGTCCCATAAATATTTTAAGCCAAGATTATTAGAACAATTTAGAAATAAAACTCATATATATATCTAAATGTAAAAGGAGGGGAGGAGCAGCAATGAATGTTTACGACTTAGCTTATAATTTGGTCAGAGGATTAAAAGAAACACAGGAGTATCAAAAATATCAGGAAGCTCTCTCGAAAATAAAAGGAAATAAAGAAAAAGAAGAATTATTGGCAGATTTCCGTAAGAAACAAATGGAAATACAAGCTATGCAGTTAATGGGTCAAGAAGTCCCCAAAGAAAAAACTGAGGAACTACATAAAATCATGGGAATATTAAGCTATCATCCTGTCATTAAGGAATACCTGGAAGCGGAATTTCGTTTGAGCAGGGTTTTAGCCGATATACAAAAGATTATTGCCCAAGGAGTAGAATTATGGTATCCCGAAATGAAATAAAAAAATTAAAGGGCTGTTTTTAATTCATTAATTTTTTCTTCCAGAACTCGAATGATTTCCTGGTTGGTTAGATTTTTAGCGGCGATTTTTTCCTCCAGACTTTTCACCTGTGTTTTAACGGGACAGCTATTAAAGTTGCAAGAATTATTTTGAATTTCCATAATCGCTAGGATAAAGCAATGAGGTCCCCGGCCAACACCAGAAATGCAGATATGGCAGCCCATTTTTGCAATTGGTTTTCATTATTATTTATACAATTTTTGCTTGCCCAATTTCTTAAGAAGTTCATTATTTCAATCCTCCTTATTATAGGCTTTATTAATTCTGATGTATCCTAAAGCCTACTCTATAATATTAATAGAAAGAAATTTTGTGTTTTTAGAATTGTTTTATAAAAATAATATTTAAATAATAAAGGAATTTCGGTCAAGAATGTCAAAATTATCATAGTTGTGTAATTTTTGGCGATAATGGGGAGGAAAGTAAATGAGCTTTGATGAAATAGAAATATGTAATGAAATAACCGGCAACTTAAAATACATATTAGAATTAGAAAAGCAATTTAAAGATAAAGTTGATTCCGTAAAAGAAGAGATTTTGAAGCGGTTAAAAACCCTATGGGAATTAGAAAGTATTTTCCATTATTCACATTATTGATTATATTCACCCTGAAGATAGGGTAAAAACCCTTGAGGCTTCGCAGAATTTAAAAGGAAACGGAAAAACCGGCCGGTTATTAACCAGATGTCTTTGCAAAGATGGTTCCTTTAGATGGTTGGAATGGGACGTTGTTGCCAACAACAATAAAAATCTTTTTTTTGGTATTGCCCGGGATGTCACTGAGGTTATCAAATCGCGAAGAGACACCCAAATTTTGTCTTCCATAGTAGCGGAGTCCTATGATGCAATAATTGGCAATGATATAGACGGGAATATAATTTGTTGGAATTCGGCTGCGGAAAAAATTTTCGGCTACAGCAGGGAAGAGGCTTTGGGACATCATATTTCCATAATATTGCCGGAAAACTATTGCTTCGATGAAGCAAAAGAGGCAATAGCCCATGAAACAATAAAAGCCTTTAGAACCCAGAGAAGAAGAAAAAACGGGGATTTAGTAAATGTGGCCGTAACAATTTCTCCTCTTAAAGATGACCGGGGAGAGGTTGTCGGGATAGCTTCCATCTACCGGGATATTACTGAAAAGATAAAATATGAACAAGAGTTTAGAAGACTGGAGCGGTTAAATATCATTGGGCAAATGGCTGCCGGGATAGCCCATGAAATTAAAAATCCCATGACAATCATAAGGGGATTTCTGCAATTGCTGCAAAAGAAAGAGAATTTAGAAGAAAAGGAAACTTTCTCCCTCATAATCAATGAATTGGATAGAGTTAATCAAATCATTTCAGAATTTCTTTCCGTAGCCAGGAACAGGCCCATTGATTTTCAAAAGGAAAATCTTAATGATTTAATTCAAAGAATATTACCCCTGCTTAAATCCAATGCTGTTCTTAATGATAAAAGCATTAAGGTAAAATTGGGGGATATTCCTTTAATTAATATTAACGCAGCGGAAATTCGCCAGTTGATAATTAATATGGTTAATAACGGCCTTGAGGCTATGGCCCCCGGGGGAGTTGTTGAAATAGAAACCAATCCGGGAAAAAAAGGCTCTGTTATACTGGCTGTCAGGGACCAGGGAAAAGGCATTCCGTCGGAAGTTTTGGAAAAAATAGGAACACCCTTTGTTACAACCAAGGATAACGGAACAGGACTTGGTTTGGCTATTTGTTACCAGATTGCCGCCCGACACGGTGCTGACATTAAAGTGAATACAGGGCCCACGGGAACGGAGTTTATCATTGAATTTCCTCCGGAAACACCATAAAAAGGTAAAAAATATTTAGAATTATATATTGAAATTCATTGAAAAAAAAGATATATTGATATATAAGTATAATTTACAGTGTTTGTTTTCAAGTCATTAACTATTTACCTAAACACTTACACACTTACGCACTAACACACTAACGCACTTATAAGTCAGCAGTCACTAATAAGTAAAGGATGTGATGCCTAGACGAGAAGAGTTGAGATAGTTAGTTGAGCAGAGCAGAGGTTGTTTTGTTAAAAGTATAGTTTAGTAAGTTGAGATTAGAAAGAAGAGAGGAGATTAGAAAATGAATATTAGAGAAATGGCTCAGATTAGTTTACTTTTAGCGATTGGTTTCGTATTGCATGCTATAACTCCCGGCTACGGAGCAGGAATGAAGCCGGATTTGCTAATTGCCATGCTTTTTATCATCGTATTAATGAAAAAAGATTTCAAGGCAGCCGTTTTAGCCGGAGCAGTAGCGGGAATTATTGCCGCCCTTACCACTACCTTCCCTGCAGGTCAGGTTCCCAACCTTATTGATAAAGTTACAACCAGTATTTTTGCCTATTTGCTGGTCAAATTAGTTTCCGGTAGATTGCCTAATGTTATTACGGCAGGTTTACTGGGTGCTTTAGGAACCATAGTCAGCGGAACGGTATTTTTATCTTCGGCTTTACTACTTACAGGACTTCCGGCACCTTTTGGAGTTCTCTTTGTAACGGTAGTATTGCCTGCCGCAGTTGTAAATACCGTAGGTGTGGCTGTCCTTTATCCCATAGTTGCCTTTAGTAAGAGTATCATTGATAGATCAAGACCTCAGGAAATTACTAAATAAAATATAAATCCAGCCTGTTAGGCTGGATTTTTTATTTTATTGCCATTTTTTCTTTGGGTGAAACAGGGTCATTTATTATGGAGTTTAGATAAACACCGCTGATTATTATACCGGCACTTATTAATTTTAAAACTGAGAATTCCTCATGAAGGATAAGGGTGGCCAAAAATATTGAAAAGACAGGCACAAGGTTAATAAAGATGTTGGTTCTGGAGGCTCCAATATGTTTAAAGGCTATCTGCTGAATTAAATAACCGATAACGGTAGGGAAGACGGCCATGTAGAGTATGGAGGACCAGCCTGTCCAGGTAGTAAATCGTAAAAACCCTGTGGTTATTTCTTCCCAGATTACAAAGGGAATTAATAATAATGTGCATACCACAAAGCTATAAGTTGAAATAATCAGAGGAGAATATTTGGGCATGACTATTTTAGACACAACGGAATAAGAGGCCCAGCATAGCACGGCGCAGAGCATGAGAAGATCACCCTTATTAAAGGCTAATTCCGTTAAAACCCTTAATTCCCAGTTGGTAATGGTCAGGATTACTCCCATTAAAGCCAGTAATATAGCGCCGATTCTTTTAGCACTTAGTCCTTCGCCGGCAAAAAGAGCAGCTAGCACCGAGGTAATTATAGGGTTAAGGGCGGCGATAATGGAAGCATTGGTTGAAGTGGTGTATTTTAAAGCTCCAAAAAATAAAACATGGTAGCCAATCATCCCTACTGCTCCTAAAAACAAGATGACCTTTAAATCCTCTTTCCGTAAATGCCAGTTTTTCTTTTCATACCTGACCATAATTATAAAAATAATTAGCGAAGCTATTAAAAATCTAAAGAAAGTTAGAGCTACGGGGGAAAACTCCTGAATTCCGTATTTTCCGGCAATAAAGGCGCCTGACCAGAAAAAAGCGGTGATTACCATTAGTAAATAGATAATTCTTTCCAATTACTCCATCTCCTCAAATTCACTTGAACATATAAAAAATTTTAACACAAAATTGCCAGGGAAAATAGTTGATATTAAAAGGGGACAACCTGTTTTTGGATGTCCCCTGTATATTTAATTTAGGCCATCATTAACCTGGTACTCCGTCGACACAGAAAATATGATCCATGGTATTCCTGTATTGCATTGACCCCATTATATATATGGTATAGGCCCGACCCCTTCTAAGGGTAACATTGGGAACTTCTTTTACCAGATGTTTAGTTCCCGAAATATACGCGTGCACCGTATAAGTACCGGGTGTTGCAGGGTAGTATTGGGTTACTTCTTTATACTCAATGTTATTGGCCATGATAAAGCCGCCATCGGTAAAAGTAAAATCCAAATTGGTGGAATAGGCCAGATTGACAAATCTAATGTAGGCTTTATCGGTTGCTATCGGTATGTGGGCATCGGGTACGAGAAAAATGCTTAAATCGGACTTGGGACCTGTAGCCACGATAGTATGGCAGGAGGGGTCGACCAGTTTGGTATAGGCTTTTAAAATTGGGTAGTGCTTGTTACCGGATTTATAAACATTTATTATATGATCACCGGGGTTCATACTAGTATAGTCAGATAAATATTTATATGAACAACTCTCTTTTAAAGGCAGGTCATTGGTATAGAAATCCAGACAAAAATCATGGCAAGCATTAATTACTCTTACATTACAACCCATCTATATCACCCTTTCAGAAATTTTCATTATAGGATATGCAAGAATTGCTGAAAGGGTGAAAGACGGGAATATTGAAATTACCCGTCGCCGAAAGAAATGCCTATCTGTCTTGCCGTCTGCACCAACGGACCTTCCGGGTCAACCAGTTTTACTCCTTTTACCTCGGAAAGAGGAACACTGGTGAGACTACCGTTGACCATGGCTACCATTTCCTGAAATTTTCCTTCCTCAATTAATTGAACCGCTTTGACTCCCAACTGGGTGCAGTAAACCCTGTCAAAGCTATTGGGGGAACCCCCCCGCTGCAAGTGTCCCAGAATGGTAGCCCGGCACTCGATTTTGCTTTCATTTTCTATGGTTCTGGCTAAATAGTTGCTGATGCCCCCTAATTTTACCAGGTCAATATCGGTTTTAAGGATGTCTTTTATTATTGCTTTTCCTTCGGGAGTTTTTACTCCTTCGGCTACGATAATCAAACTGAAATGCTTGTCTCTTTTTATCCGGTCAGTTACCGTCTTTATTATGCCTTCTATTGTATATGGTATTTCGGGAATAAGGATAATATCAGCCCCTCCGGCTATTCCCGCATGGAGAGCTATCCAGCCGGCATCCCTGCCCATTACTTCCAAAAGCATAACCCGGTGATGGGATTCGGCGGTGGAATGGAGCCGGTCCAAGGCTTGGGCGGCAATGTCCACAGCACTGGAAAATCCAAAGGTAATATCTGTCCCCACGATGTCATTATCAATGGTTTTGGGAACTCCTACAATGTTGATGCCGGTTTTTTCCGCTATTTCCTTAGACATTCGCATGGTACCGTCGCCGCCGATGACAACCAGGGCTTCAAGCCCCAGGGAATCATAATTTTTTTTGATGACCTCCGACATGTCACAGTAAATCTTTTGACCGTTTACAATCTGTTCAAACCTCATGGGGTTATCCCTATTGGTTGTGCCTAATATTGTGCCCCCTCGGATTAAAATACCTGAAACACTGTCATGGTCTAAAGCAATATAGCGGTTTTCAATCATGCCTTTAAAACCGTCTTTAAAACCAAAAACCTGTCCTCCTTTGGAAATAGCCGCCCTGGTTACGGCTCTGATTACCGCATTAAGCCCGGGGCAATCGCCTCCGCCGGTCAAAACACCAATTCGCAAATTTCATCACCCCAAAATATTTGTATTGTATTTAATTTTAACATATAATATTATATTTTCATTAGTTTTTAGCAATTGAAATATCTTTAAAATTAATGTGATTGAAAAAAATGGTGACAAATATACCAAAGGAAGGTGCAATGATGTTGGAAGGCAAACAATTATTAGAGCAGTTTATTGCAGTGGGGCCATATTTAAAAGAAGTCTTTGGAAGAGACGCAATGGTTTGTGTTACTGATCGAGAAAAATTTTTAGCTTATTATCCTGGGGAAAAAATTGATGTCGGTGTAAAAATTGGTCAAAAAGTACCAAAAGAAGACCCCATAATTAAAGCCATGGAAATTAAGGAAAATATTATAACCACTGTACCAAAAGAAGTTTATGGGATTCCCTTCAGAGCATTCACTACACCCATATTGGAAAATGGAAATGTTATAGGCTGTATTGGTGTTGCTGTGAATATGGAACAGGAAGTAAAAGTATCGGAGGTGGCCGAAACATTAAAGCAATCTTTGGAGCAAGTGGCCGGAGCTATCCAGCAAATTGCCGCTTCTGCCGGAGAAATAAATACCAGCCAACAAACCCTTTTTAACGACATTGAATTAATAGCTCAGGCTGCAGGGGAAATCAGGAAGATACTGGATTTTATTAAAAAAATAGCTGATCAAACCAACATATTGGGCTTGAATGCCGCTATAGAGGCTGCTAGGGCAGGAGAACACGGCCGGGGTTTCGGTGTGGTTGCGGAGGAAATTCGAAAATTATCCGATGAATCAATTAGGACTTCCAATGAAATAAGAATGTTAACCGAAAGAATCCATCAAACACTAGACACAGCTAAATTAAGGGCCGAGAAAACATTAAATTCTTCTCAGGAACAGGCTGCGGCTACGGAAGAAATAACGGCCAGTATGGAGGAATTAGCTGGTATTTCTCAAGAATTGGAGGTTTTTGCAAGGGGTTTATAAGGTAATGATCTTGAGCAAATCATTCCGGCAATTCATATAAAAATAAACCTTTGAAATTGTCAAGACCGCTGAGAAAAAGGAAATCTTATTACTTAAAACAAAACCGGTTGCTAAAAATGCCGTTCATTTTTTTATAGATATATTTTAACCTGCATTTAAGCAGGTTTTTTGCTTTTTTGTCAAGAAATATATTGTAAGGAGATTAAGAGGGTGTTCTTATGTTAATTGATAAAAGGATTAAAGATTTCAAGTTAATTGGCAAAAGAAATAATGTTCCATATATTAGAATTTGTCAGGGAATTGGCCGATTATGAACAATTGTTGTCTGAGGTTGTTTTGGGCCAAATAATACAAGTTGTCTAGTCTTGTATAATTATTATGATTCATTGTCATTTATAAAATAAAAGTAGGGTTGATAGATGGAAAGCTTGAGCGGAGTTGTGGAAAGAATTACATATCTAAATGAAGAAAACGGTTTCAGCGTCATAAAAATCCGTTCCCGAGGGTTTCCTGAGCTGGTTACCGTTGTCGGGAACATGCCGGTAGTCAATGTCGGCGCTGTTATTTATCTCAAAGGTCAGTGGAAGGTAGACAGCAGATTTGGCAAACAGTTTGTGGCGGAGGAATGCCAGGAAACGATACCGGCAACGGTAGCGGGAATAGAAAAATACCTGGGCAGCGGCCTTATTAAAGGTATCGGCCCTGTTTATGCCAAAAAAATTGTCAAGAAATTCAAAGAAGACACCATAAGGATTATTGAGGAAGAAACGGACCGGCTTCTTGAAGTGGACGGGATCGGCTCCAAGCGGTTGGAAATGATCAAGAAAGCCTGGCAGGAGCAGAAGGAAATCAAAAATGTTATGCTTTTTTTGCAAAGTTATGGTGTTTCCACTGCCTATGCCGTAAAAATATATAAGACTTACGGCAACGAGAGCATTAAGTTGGTTCAGGAAAATCCCTATCGTTTGGCTGATGATATTTGGGGAATTGGTTTTAAAACCGCAGACCGTATTGCTTTCAAAATGGGCTTTTCCCCTGATTCTTATGAACGATGCCGGGCGGGGATAATCTATATTTTAAACGAGCTGGCCGATGAGGGTCACTGTTTTGCTACTTTGGAGCAGCTTGTAGAATTAGGTCAGGAATACCTGGAGGTCCAGGAAGAAAAAATAGTTGAAGTTTTATCCAGTATGGTTCAGGAAAAGTCGATTATCCGGGAAGAAGAGGATTTCTATTACCTGCCCCCTTTTTATTACAGTGAAGTAGGTGTGGCTGAAAAAATAAAGGTTTTGAATGCTCAAACCACCAAATTCAAGGGCTTTCCGGTAGATAAAGTAATAGAGGAAATAGAAAAAGAAAATAACATCCGCTATGATGAGGTGCAAAAGGAAGGGATAAGAACCGCCGTTTTATCCAAATTTATGGTTTTAACCGGTGGTCCCGGTACCGGTAAGACTACCACTACTTTGGCCATAATCAAGGCTTTTGAAAAGATGTATGCCCGGGTTTTGCTGGCGGCTCCTACCGGCAGGGCGGCCAAGCGTTTATCGGAGGCAACGGGGATGGAGGCCAAAACCATTCATCGTCTGCTGGAATTCAAGCCTCCTAACGGGTACCAAAGAAATGCCGAAAATCCCCTGGAGTGTGATTGTTTAATTGTTGACGAAACCTCTATGGTGGATATCATTCTCATGTATAATTTGCTGAAAGCCGTGCCGGAGGAAGCAGTGGTAATCCTGGTCGGTGATGTTGACCAGCTTCCTTCGGTAGGACCGGGTAATGTCCTGCGGGATATCATAGATTCCGGTATTGTCAGTACCGTCAAGTTAACCAGAATTTTCCGCCAGGCCCAGGGCAGTAAGATAATAACCAATGCCCATAGGATTAATAAAGGGGATTTTCCTGAGCTGCGAGGGGGAAGAAACAGCGATTTTTTCTTTATAGAAGCCGAAGAACCGTCCCAAATTGTAGAGCAAATCAAAAACTTGTGCCAAGAGCGGCTGCCTCGGTATTATGGAGTTGACCCTATCGATGATATTCAGGTTCTGACACCGATGCAGAGGGGGGAGGTAGGGGCCCGGAACCTTAATGAGGTTTTACAGGAAGCCTTGAACCCCGGTACAACCTTTATTTTATATGGCGGGACCAAATATAAACTCCACGACAAGGTTATGCAGATAAAAAACAACTACGACAAAAATGTCTTTAACGGCGATATCGGGAGAATCACCCATATTGATTTAGAGGATAAGGTAGTCAGGATTTTATTCGATGATTATGAAGTGGAATATGAAGCCGGAGAACTGGACCAGGTGGTACCGGCTTATGCCACTACCGTCCACAAAAGCCAGGGCTCAGAATATAAAATTGTGGTTGCCCCGTTGGTAACCCAGCACTATATGATGCTTCAGAGAAATTTATTGTATACCTGTGTTACCAGGGCCAAAAGGATTTTCGTATTAATAGGTACTAAAAAGGCTATTGCCATGGCCGTAAGAAACAATAAGGTAACCCGGCGAAATACGAAGCTAAAGGAAAGACTGCAAAACAGCAACCAATGATTGGCCTTAAAAATTTTTATAATACAAATATTTTCCGGGAGGAAATGTTAAATAAGTTTAGAATATATAAATAACTCAAAATTTGTGTGGAGAAGGGTGATATTATGTTCGGTTTTTTACCTAATATCGGTTTTTCGGAATTGATATTGATATTGTTATTAGCCTTGCTTATTTTTGGGCCTGGTAAACTACCGGAGGTAGGAAAGGCTTTGGGGAAATCCATTAGAGAATTTAAAGCGGCAACCAGCGGCGTAAAAGAAGAAATTGATGAAGCCATAAAAGGCAAAGAGAAAGCATAAAAGATCAGGGGATTTTACGAATATTTACTCTATCCTATCTCACAAGAAACTTAGGATAGATTTTTTTTTAGCAGGGGGGAGATTTATTGGCCGATAAAGATTGCCGGGTTTTTCAAAATATCTGCCCGCATAACTGTTATTGTACCTGCGGAATTAAAACCTATGTAAAAAACGGTAGAATAATTGATATAGAAGGGGACGGCCAGCATCCTTTCAACCAAGGAAGGCTGTGCAGCAAAGGCTATACTTTTATTAAAAAAGTGTACCATCCTGAAAGAATATTAAATCCTTTGCTGAGGTCCAAACGAGGTTACCATTGGCAGAAAATAACTTGGGAAAAAGCGCTGGATATTATTGCGGAAAAAATATCCGGTTTAAAGGATTCCCGGGAGATTTTTTTTGACGTTAAGAGCGGCAACCTGGGAGTATTGCAGCTTGCTTTATCTAAGTTGTTTTATTCCCTGGGGCCCCTTACTTTATTAGGTAACGGCTTATGTGAACCGGCGGGGGCTGATGCCCATCACCTGACTTTTGGTGACATCAGAAGTCCTGAACCTTTTGATATGCTCAACAGCCGTTATCTTATTATCTGGGGAGGAAACCCCGCTGCAACCTGTACTCACCAGATGACTTTGCTTAGACAGGTAAAACAAAACGGAGGAAAAATTGTTGTCATCGACCCTATCCA
This sequence comes from Clostridia bacterium, assembly GCA_012720075.1. Classification (GTDB taxonomy): domain Bacteria; phylum Bacillota; class Peptococcia; order Peptococcales; family BICA1-8; genus JAAXZE01. The sequence continues at coordinate 1,260 of JAAXZE010000032.1, read as the reverse complement.
GACCGCGACGGCTACCTTCGGTGATACTCATATTCGCGTTAAGCCGGGGACAGATGGTGCTTTAGCCCTGGGAATGATTAAATATATTTATGATCATAAACTATGGGATGAAGATTTTGTAACCCAGCATGTCTTAGGCTGGGAGGAATTTTCTCTCTACCTGGAAAAAAAGGTTTCCCTGGAATGGGCTTCAAAAGTTTGTGGAGTCAGTATTGAGCAGATTAAGGACCTGGCCGTTGATTATTGTTCGATAAAACCGGCAGCCATTTGGCAGGGTCTGGGCGGGCAGCGGCATGTTAACGGCGGTCAAAATTACCGGATAATCAATGCCCTGGCGGCAATAACGGGAAATATTTCGGTAAAAGGCGGCGGCATCTATTATCTTGACACTTTTAATCAAAAGAAATTAAATGATGCCTTTAAGCTTAGTGATCTGACCAATGGCCATAAGTACATTTATTTAAATGACTTAACAAAGGAACAGGAAAAATCGACCAAAATGGCTTTTATTACTTCCAGCAACCCGCTGGCTCAATATCCCAATACAAATGAGGTAACAAGCTTTTTTGGAAAAATGGATTTTATCGTTACCGTAGAAAACTTTATGACTAAAACCGCTCAAAATTCCCATCTGATTTTACCGGTTGCCACATTTTTTGAAAAACCGGATTTCATGACCAGTTACTGGCATAAGTATATAGGTTATAACCAGCAGGCCATAAAACCGGTGGGGGAAAGCAAAGACGAGTTTACCATAGCCAGGCTGTTAGCTTTAAAATTGGAGGCAATGGGAATAAGGGAGCCTTTAAACAATTTAGCCTCCGCTAATTCCGAGGAATTTTTGGCTTATCATCTAAAACCGCTTTTGCCGCAATATCTTGGTAAGGAATATGAGGAGATTATCAAAGGGGGATATTATAAACCTTTAAATCTCAGTACAAATTGGGAAGATAAAAACTTTGCCACTCCCAGTGGAAAAATTGAGCTTAAAGTAATAAGGAAGTCAGGCCATATTCCGGCCATACCCCGATACCTGGCGGAGAGAAAGCCACCAAAAAATTATCCTTACCGTTTAATTACCATTCATTCGGAGACAACTGTGAACTCCCAGTTTTCTAATATTGATGTTATAATTAATATTGCTCCATCCCCCAGGGTCTATATTAATGAAAGTCTAGCCAGGAGAATTGATATTAATAACGGCGACAAGGTAAGGCTCTACAGCGGCTGCGGAGAAGTGGAGATTGAGGCTGAGATAAG
>JAAXZE010000031.1 GCA_012720075.1 Clostridia bacterium | reverse complement strand
CTCATCTTTTGGGTAACTTTTTTGGGATGCATCAGATTTAAATTGGCATGCATCGGATGCATCATACATTTAGCTTGAGATTAGATGCATCCCAAGAGACTAACTTTCATCGGATGCAACATCTCTATAACCTAGCGAAGCGAAACCTTAACCTTTTTTTGTAGAACTGTTGAACGGAGCACAGCTCCTTCAGTAACAGATGTCACGATGTCACTTGCTTCCAAAATTATTTCCCGATATAAAGCCCTTTCTTATAAATATAATGTTCCACCGCTTCCGGGAGAAGATACTTAATTGGTTTTCCTTCCCGCACCCTTTTTCTGATTCCCGTAGAAGAAATAGCCATGGCAGGAACTTCAATAATAGTTATCCGTTCTAAATAAGCTTTTGGTAAAACTTTTAATTCTTTCTTTTTTAAGTCCTCCAGGTCATAACCGGGGCGGGTGGCAGCCACAAAGTAACAAAGATCCAATAATTCTTCGACCCGGTGCCAGGTCAAAATTTCTTTAATGGCATCAGCGCCCGTTATAAAGTATATATCATATTCAGGATAATTTTCTTTAAAATATTTCACCGTATCGTAGGTATACGATTTTCCTATCCGGTCAACCTCAATGGAAGATGCCTCAAAGTATTTATTAGTTGTAATGGCCAGGATGGTCATTAAATACCGATGCTGGGAATCGGTAACCTTAACGGGATCTTTATGGGGAGGATTACCGGAAGGTACAAAATAAACCTTTTCCAGATTAAATTCGCTTCGCACTACTTCCGCTGTAACCAAATGACCATAATGAATGGGGTCAAATGTCCCCCCCATAATCCCTAATGCCTTTCTCTCTGTGTTCTCCATTTTACACCTCGAAAATTTTAGTCTGTAAAAAAAGTTGCTATTATAGCTACCATAGTTACTGCAAGTACTAAATACTCTATATAATTCTTAACTCTCCATTCTCAATTCTCCATTAACTCCTTACTTGCCCGTCGCCAAATACTATATATTTATAGCTGGTAAGCTCTCTTAAGCCCATAGGACCCCGGGCATGAAGCTTCTGGGTACTGATACCGATTTCGGCTCCAAAACCAAATTGAAATCCGTCGGTAAATCTGGTGGAAGCATTGACATAAACAGCCGCTGCATCCACAGCCCGTTGGAATAGCAGTGCCCTCCGGTAATCATTGGTAACTATGGCCTCCGAATGTTTAGTTCCGTATTTGCGGATATGTTCCAATGCCTCATCCATATCCTCTACCACTTTTACAGCCAATATTAAGTCTAAAAATTCCGTGGCAAAATCTTCTTCGGTAGCCAAGATGCTTTCAGGGAGCATTTTTTGAGCCATGGGACAAGCCCTTAATTCAACACCTAAGTCCCGCAGTTTTTGCCCCACCGAAGGCAGGAATTTTTCAGCAATATCCTTATGAACCAGTAAAGTCTCCGCAGCATTACATACTCCGGGCCGCTGGGTTTTGGCATTGATAATGATATCTTCAGCCATTTTGAGATCGGCTTCGGCATCTACATAAACATGGCAGTTGCCGACTCCCGTTTCAATGACCGGTACGGTGGCATTCTCCACCACACTTTTTATTAAGCCGGCTCCGCCTCTGGGGATTAAAACATCCAGGTATTCATTTAACTTCATAAACTGGTTGACTACTTCCCGTCCGGTATCTTCAATTAACTGAATGGATCCCCGGGGAAGACCGACTTTTTCCACACTGGTACTTATAATTTCCGTAATTTTCAGATTTGAATTGATAGCATCGGAACTGCCTCGTAAAATGACGGCATTGCCGGATTTTAAGCATAAACCGGCAGCATCTACGGTAACATTGGGCCGTGCTTCATAAATGATACCCACCACGCCTAAGGGGACCCGCATCTTGCCCACCTGCAGACCATGGGCAGTTGTCCACATGCTTTCTATTTCCCCTACAGGATCACTGAGCTTGGTAATGGCCCTTAAACCCTCAGCCATTTCCTTTACCCGTTTTTCGGTCAATAAAAGGCGGTCCAGGAATGATTTGGAAAGGTTCTTTTCTTTTGCTTTTTCCATATCCAGCCCATTGGCGGTTAAAATTTCATCACACCTGGCTTCCAAATCCTCTGCCATTTTCAGCAAAGCCTCATCTTTAACTTTCGGGCTGACTAAGCCCAGGCGATATGCCGCCTCTTTGGCCAGAGCACCTTTGGTAATTAACTCATTAATAATCATTTTACTCCCACCTTTCATATCCGCAGGGCCAGGTTATCCCTGTGTATTGCTTCATCATAATCCTTATGACCAAGGATATTAACAATATCCTTGGTTTGAATTCCCTTAATCAGTTCCAGCTCTTCGGCGCTGTAATTCACAATGCCCCTGGCAAACTCAACACCCTCCAGGTCAACGATGCTGACCACATGACCGGAGGTAAAGTCGCCTTCCACTCTTTTAATTCCACTGGGTAAAAGGCTTTTCCCGTTATTGATTATGGCTTTGCGGGCACCGTCATCCACCCAAAGTTTGCCCTGGACATCAGAGCCAAAGGCAATCCAGCTCTTGCGGGCATGGGGTTTGACCTCTCTGGGTATAAAGAGAGTACCTATGGGGCTGCCTGCGCAGATTTCTCTGATAACATCAGGCCGGCTGCCGTTGGCTATTATCATAGGTATTCCGGCATTAACGGCAATTTTGGCGGCGGAAATTTTGGTAGACATTCCCCCGCTTCCGAATTTTGTTCCGGCGTTTCCAGCCAAACCCTGGATCTCAGCGGTTATCTCTTCAACAATAGGAATCAGTTGGGCATTTTTATCCTTCCGGGGATCACCCGTATACAAACCTTCTATGTCCGACAATAAAATTAGTAAATCAGCATCAACCAATCCGGCCACAAGGGCGCCCAAGGTGTCGTTATCGCCAAATTTAATTTCCTCAATGGCAACGGTGTCGTTTTCATTGATTATAGGAACAACCCCTTTGTTTAATAGGGTCAATAGGGTATTCCGGGCGTTTAAAAACCGTCTCCGGTCGGTCATGTCGGCCCTAGTTAACAGTAACTGGGCCACAACCAGACCATATTCGGAAAATAATTTTTCATAAATATGCATGATAATGCCCTGGCCCACAGCAGCCGCCGCCTGTTTTTCAGGAATGGTTTTAGGTTTTTCCTTTAAACCCAGTTTGCCCATGCCGGCCCCGACGGCGCCGGAGGTAACCAGCAATACTTCCTTTCCTTGATGGCTCAAATCGGTTAATTGCCTTACCAGCTTTTCAATGAGAGCAAGATTTAATTTACCCGTACTATGGGTTAAAGTACTTGTGCCTACTTTAATCACAATCCTCCGGGCCTTGATAATTAATTCTTTAAAACTATCCCGTTCCACCATTTCTTAAACTTCACCAAACCTTCCCCATAATAAGCAAGTATATATAATAAAATAATAGCCAATAGTCAATAGTAATTATACTATAAGCTATCGGCTATATTTAAAGATCTCTACTTGGGCAGTTCGATCAAAGGCTTATCTTCCGAAGGACGATAAAGGATAATGTTTCGTCCGATGATTTGGACCAGGTAGGAATTAGTTGCTGCAGTAAGTTTTTGGGCTACGTCCTTGACTTCCTCCAAACAGTTCTTTAGAACCCTCGCTTTGACCAGTTCCCTGGCAGTCAAAGCTTCGTTTAGTGAAAAAATAACACTATCCGTAACTCCTCCTTTACCAATTTGAACTATGGGGTCTAAAGCGTTACCTAAGGCACGCAAGAAGCGCCTTTGTTTACCAGTTAACATTCATCTGCCGGAACAAGAAATATTTGTTCCAGCATCTCCACCTCCTTGAGGGTATAGTACTAATATTATAGCATAAGTTAGCAAAAATAGTACAAAAAGAAATATTTTAAAAAGCCGGCTTCTTCAGCCGGCTCCTTACGTTATCCTATTTTTTCCAAATCCCGACGTGAGCGACGGTGTTTTTCATATTGCGGGTCACCTTTTTTCCAGTTAGAAGTTCTGACCTTCTCTCTGGGTGTAGATTGCTCCGCCACAACAAAACCATTACGCATAACACAATAATAAGTGGCTTCACCTTGTTGACAGTTGCCACAGCCAATACATTCCATGGCCGCAAAAACTCCTCCTCAAAAAAGATTTAATAGGTAAGCTAATCTACAAAATCAAATTCCAAGTTATTAACCCGTACAACATCACCGTCCTTAGCTCCTCTGTTCCTTAATTCTTTTACAACTCCCATTGCGTCGAGAATTTGCAAAAACCTTTTAACCGCTTCTTCATTGTTAAAATTAGTCCTGGCCCAATGCTTATCTACTTCAGGCCCGCTGACTATAAAGACATTCCCTTCTTTTTCAATAAAGAATTTTGGCTCATCCTCTACTTTAATCATCCGCATTTGTTCCTCTTCTACCTGAGGAACTTCATCTACGTCCTCCGTTTCATCTAAGAGGTCAGCCAGACGGTAAATCAGGCTTTTGAGACCCTCGCCGGTAGCTGCTGAAATTGGAAAAATTTCATACTCTTTTAACTCTTCCTTAATTAATTTTAAATTATTTTCCGCTCCAGGTAAATCTATTTTATTTGCAGCAATTATCATGGGCCTCTTGATCAATAATTGGCTATATTCCTTTAATTCATTATTTACTATGCGAAAATCCTCCAAAGGGTTCCTGCCTTCGGAACCGGAGATATCCAGTACATGTACCAAAACTTTAGTCCGTTCGACATGCCTTAAAAATCTATGCCCCAGGCCGGCACCTTGGGCAGCACCTTCAATAAGACCCGGAATGTCGGCCATGACAAAGCTCCTGCCCTCATCCACTCTTACCACACCCAAGTTGGGGGTAATGGTGGTAAAATGATAATCGGCAATTTTAGGTTTTGCCTCTGATACCCGAGAAATCAAGGTCGATTTGCCAACATTGGGAAAACCTACTAAACCAACATCCGCTAAAAGCTTGAGTTCTAAAATAATCCACCGCTCTTCGCCGGGATCGCCGTTTTCCGCTAAAGTAGGAACTCTATGGGTAGAACTGACAAAACGGGCATTGCCTCGTCCGCCCCTTCCTCCTTTGGCAACCACTACTTGCTGTCCAGGTTTGGTTAAGTCGGCAATGATCCTATTGTTTTCAGCGTCTTTAATCACCGTTCCGACAGGAACCTTTAATATTTTATCCGGGGCATTTTTGCCATGCTGATTTTTACCGGAACCGTGCTCGCCCCTGTCCGCTTTATAATGGGTACGATAGCGAAAATCCACCAAAGTCCTCAAACCCTCATCGGCTTCTAGAATTATACTGCCGCCGTCGCCACCGTCTCCACCGGAAGGGCCTCCATAGGGAACATATTTTTCCCGCCGGAAAGCCACAACCCCGTTCCCGCCGTCTCCGGCTTTGACATGTATTTTGGCATAATCATAGAACATGTTTATTTATCACCCTTCAATACAATAAGTAAGCTTATTATCCTCAACCTGATTTTTATAGCCGTATTTATCTCCTATGGCACAAAAATCAGACCAAGGAAAATCCTCCTTTTTATTATGCTCATCTAAAATAATTTTACCTTTAGTAAATACTAAGTTAATATTCATGTCACTGTCGCTGACAATGGGCACAAGCCTTTCCCAAAATTCATTTAGAAAATCTCTAACCTTTGGAATATTTTCATCTTTAGTATCCCATGGCTCGGGGACAGATATTCTAAACCCTTTGATTAATCCCAGTTTTAAAGCTTTGGCCGTAAGATCGGCAGCTAATTGAATATTGGCAAAATTATTTAATTCCCTTAAACCCTGCAGGTATTCGGTAACATCCTGCATGTATTGAACTGCCCTTTCTTCCTTTTTAATTCTTAAAAAACCCCAGATAACCTGTAAGTGGTTAAGAAAATCATGACGTTGATGACGATTGGCTTCCAACAGCTCTTCCAGTAGCTCTTGCACCTCTCAAGACCTCCAAAAAGTAAAATAATGTTTGCTTTTCCATTATATCAGTAATTGGCCGTTTGTCCATATCCATAAGTGACAATAACCAGCATGTTAAATTCATACAATTATCAACGCTGTGCCGGCTCAAACATGGTTAAACAAAAAACCTGACCCAACCGGGCCAGGCTTATATCAGCTAATTGCAGTTTCAGGTATTATGCTCACTTGCTTTCTGGTTTTACCCTTGCGTTCGAATTTAACAATACCATCGGTTAATGCGAATAAAGTATCATCTCCGCCGATACCGACATTGTCACCGGGGTGGATCTTAGTGCCCCTTTGTCTGACGATGATATTGCCGGCTAAAACGAACTGACCGTCATGTTTCTTTACGCCAAGACGTTTAGCTTCGCTATCCCGTCCGTTTTTGGAGCTACCAACACCTTTTTTAGATGCAAACAACTGAAGGTTAAGCTTTAACATTTTGTCCACCTCCTCTGTTGTAACTTAATATACTTTCCATAGTCTTGTTCCAACGACTTTAAACCTATTTCCAGGGTTTTCAAGATAACTTGGGCTTTTTCCAGGTCACCGCGGTCCATCTTTTCCAGCACGAGGCAACAATGCAGGTGTCCAACCGCTTCATCAACCTCATAGTGGGGTGAAACCTTTAACTGCTCGTTCAGGCTGTTAACTGTCGTAGTAGCCAGAAAGGAAACGGCGGCACATACAATGTCCTGACCTCTTTCAGCATAACCCGCATGACCGGATATATCAAAACCAACCAAGGATTCTTGAGCATCTCGAAAAATAACGGCTTTTATCATAATACTTACGCATAAATCTTTTCTACTACTACTTTTGTATATGGTTGACGATGACCTTGTTTCCTGCGGTAATTCTTTTTAGGCTTATACTTAAAGACCACAATCTTTTTGCCTTTGCCATGCTCTTGAACCTTTAAAGCTACTTTAGCGCCGGCAACAAAAGGATTACCAACTTTAACCTGACCATCCTTGTTTACCATTAAAACCTTGTCAATTTCAACAGTTTGACCGACTTCAGCATCTAAAAGCTCAACCTTTAAGCTATCGCCTTCTTGAACCTTATACTGTTTACCGCCTGTTTCAATGATAGCGTACACTAGTTACACCTCCCTATCCCATACTCGCCAAATCCGGGTAGCGTTAATAGCTTTTGGAACCCGATTCGTGCGGTTTCGGCAGCAGAACAGTCTACTGCCTACAATAAAAGAGTATACTATATCCTTATTTGGTAGTCAAGAGCTGAAACGGCTTTACCGCTTCAAGGTTAAGGTTTCGCTTCGCTAGATTAAGGATGAAGAAAAAAGTGACATTTAGAGCACAAGTTGATGACAACAAAAAAACTTAACCTTAACCTCAACCTTAACCTTCCTTTAACTATCGCCAATTGGCTTATCGGTCTGTTTCAAGAATAAGTTTCGGGGTGAAATTTACCGCATCGGCACTTGCTAAATAAAACCTTATTCCCCACTTTTCTTCGGGCAAAGCCCCTTTTATGGAATCACTATGTAGGTGTCCGTAAACACAGTGTTTCACGCCAAATTCCTGCAACAGCTCAATAAAACCGCTGCTTTCATGTTTGCCGTTAGCAGGAGGGTAATGGAGCATAACCAAAATATTTATATCTTTCTCCTTTATGCTGGAAAGGGATAGACGCAAGCGGCCCAACTCCCGCTCATAAATTTTATTGTCCTCGGCAGTAAAGTTTTTCTCGCCGGGACAGGTCCATCCTCTGGTTCCGCAGACAGCCCATCCATTGTCAAGGAGGATATGGTCATTTTGGATGGCCTCCATTCCCCAGGGCAGCACTTTCCTCACTTTGCCAATACCCTGCCACCATAAATCATGGTTGCCGCGGATCAATATTTTCCGACCGGGCAACCGCCCTAAAAACTCCAGATCATAACGGGCTTCTTCCAGCTTCATTGCCCAGGAAATGTCACCGGGAACCAATACAATGTCCTCCGGCCTAACTACCCTTTCCCAATTTTCTTTTATCTGTTGATGGTGGTCCTGCCAGTTATCCCCGAAAATGTCCATGGGCTTATCAATTCCCCCTCTGACATTAAAGGATAAATGGGGATCACCCAGCGCAAAAAACCGCATAACTCCCTCCAACATTAATAGTCTATACCTCCCGACCAATAAATATCATCCTCTATTAGTCGGAAACTATAGACTATCAGCATCACTATCAATTTCTATTGCACCAAGACCGCCTTGGCATAAGTCCTGTAAACCTTTGCAATTTCCACTAATACTTTTTCCCCGACAAATTTCCCGGCGTTTTCTACATTAATGATATAACCTTCTATGCGTCCAATACCGTCATTGGAATGCTGAGCATGCTGCTCCTCGATCAAAACCTTAACAATTTGATTTTCCTCCACCGGGATAATGGTATTCTTTAAATCATGGACACCATAAACGCTCTGTATCTCGTATTGTTCCAAACTCAGGTTTTTTCGGCCCCGAATAATAACTTCTTTCTTTAAACTCTCTTCTAAATGCTTTAACTGAGTTCCACCCGGTCCGATCAATAAAGCCGCCACATCGGGATGGGCCGTAACCAAAATGGTTTCGGCCATGGTTCGAGCCGCTAATTCCCTCAGCTTTTCCTTAATCTGAATGACAATGGTGCTTTCGGACAAAACCCGCCCCTTGCCTTCACAGCAAGGACAGGGTTTTTCCAGAGCGGTGCTTAAGGAGTGCCGGGTTTTTTTCCGGGTCATCTCGACCAAACCTAAAGACGTTATCCCCAAAATATGGGCTTTGGTCTTATCTCTGTGCAATTCCTCTTCCAGCTTTGCCAATACTTCTTTACGGTGTTCCTCATTTTCCATATCAATAAACTCAATGATGATTATACCGCAGATGTTTCTAAGCCGCAACTGCCGGGCAATTTCTACCACGGCCTCCAAATTTATTTTTAAAACCGTATCGGCCAAATCCACACTGCCCACATATTTTCCTGTATTAACATCAATACTGGTTAATGCTTCGGTCTGGTCAATTACTATATAGCCCCCGCTTTTTAACCAGACTTTGCGTTTTAAGGCTTTGCTCAATTCCTGATGGATATTATATCGGCTAAAAAGGTCCTGCTCCTCAACAAGGTTTATTTTAAACTTTAATTTACCGGCCATAATCTCCATAATCTGTTCATAGGTAGCCTGAGAATTTACGGTAATACGGCGAACATCATCGGTCACTACATCCCTGAGGATTCTTTTGACCAGTTCCAAGTCTTTATGAATTAAAGCCGGTGCGCCGGAATTCCGTTCCCTTTGCAAAATTTTTCGCCAGTTGTTAATGAGCAAATCCAAATCTTCCTTTAAATCTTCTTCAGATGCCCCTTCGGCTACAGTCCGAACGATTATGCCATAACTTTCTGGTTTAATTTTTTCCGCAATTTGCTTAAGCCTCTCCCGTTCTTCTTCATTGGAAATTCTCCTGGATATGCCAACATAGTCGACGTTAGGCATCAAAACCAGAAAACGTCCCGGCAATGTCAATTGTCGGGTCACCCTGGGTCCTTTATTACCGACAGGCTCCTTTACAACTTCCACCAGTATTTCCTGTCCTTCCTTGAGTATATCTCTGATATTTAGTTTAACTCCGTTATCAAGTTGAGTTCCATTAGGCAAAGCATCTTCCACATACAAAAAAGCATTTTTCTCTAAGCCGATATTGACAAAGGCTGCCTGCATGCCGGGCAAAACATTTTCCACCCTGCCTTTAAAAATACTGCCCACCAAACGGTCGCTAACACTGCGCTCAATATATATTTCCACCAACTGCTCATTTTCCAGGACCGCTACTTGGGTTTCATCTTCATTGGATTGAACTATTATCTCCTTGTTCATATACTCCTCTCCTTATGTTATGACACTGAGGGGGGATATTAATCCGGTATCACTGTCGACGTACAATCCTTCCCGATGAATCTTCATCGTTTCCGAATCCAGGGGCAACCCCCTATCCATAAGGGCAGAAACAACTTCTTCCGGTCGTACATTTCCACCGCTGCCGGTTTCCACAACCATTTCCACCACAATTTTCTTATCAGAAAGAATCTGACCCTTTAACTCGAAAATACCTGGGCGAATATCTTTCTCTTTGGGGCCGTTTTTGGTACTCCGCTGTACCACAACCTGTTCCTGGCGCAGTAAATCAGAGATGAAACCATTTAATTCTTCCTGTTGGAGTTTTTGATATGATTCTAGCGTCACCCGATATCGGGCTCTGTTAATAATGGCCATGAGGGAGGGTGTCTGGTGGGTAATCTCGACAATTGTGTAAACTTCTAGCCCTTTAGGTAAATATTTCTCTAATTCACCTTTAATTTCCTCTATTGGAATAAATTTTTTTAATGTTACATCCATATATTCTCCCGAACTGGTAACCCCTACGGCCAGAGCTGACCCAAAGGAAATCTTGGGATGGGGATTAAAACCCTGACTATAAAGAACAGGAATTTGGGCCCTGCGAAAAGCACGCTGCCAGGCCCGGCTTAAATCCAAATGGGAAATAAATTTTCCTTGCTCCGTTTTTCCGTATTTAATTCTTATGTCCACCAGGTCTTCCTCCTTTTAAATCCAATGCTACGTCCAAGTCCTGACAAATACCGCACACAGTGCAGTGTTTAAAGCGGCAGTCCCCTGTTACCGCAGCCTCCATAGCTTTTTGATGTTCTTTAATCAGAAATTGTTTCTTGACGCCCATATCTATATGTTCCCAGGGAAGAATATCATCATATTTCAGTTCCCGGTAAGCGTACCATTCAGGATCCAAGCCTGCCTCTTTTATGGCTTCCATCCAGGTTGCAAATTTAAAATGCTGGGACCAACCGTCAAATTTGCAGCCCTTCTGCCAAGCAACCAATAAACCTTTCCCCAGTCTCCGGTCCCCTTTGGCAAAAACGGCTTCCACATAGCTTAATTCGGCATCATGATAGTTATAATTAATCCTGCGGTTTCTGATTTTATTTTTAAGGTATTGCTGTTTTGCTTTCAGCTGTTCCAAAGGTACCTGGGGGACCCATTGAAAAGGCGTATGGGCTTTGGGAACAAATCCCGCAACACTTATGGTAACCTGAGGTTGGGGCCCTTTGGAGCCTTGTTCTTTGCGAATCCTGTCGCCAAGGTTTAAAACCTTATAGGCCAGGTCGGCGATGCCGTCTAAATCCTCATTGGTTTCGGTAGGAAGGCCCAGCATAAAATACAGCTTTATTTTATGCCAGCCTTCTCTAAAGGCCGCTTCAGTCACCTTCATCAGGTTTTCTTCCGTTACACCTTTATTGATTACGTCCCTGAGCCTTTGAGTGCCGGCCTCGGGGGCAAAGGTAAGGCTGCTTCTTCTTACCCTCTGGACCTCTTTGGCCAAATTGATGGAAAAAGAATCCACCCGCAAAGAAGGCAAAGATACCCCTACCCCTTCTTCGCTGTATTTATCCAATAATTCCTTGATTACCGGTTCAATACAGGTATAGTCACTGGTACTCAGAGAAGTTAGGGAAATTTCGTTATAACCCGTATTTCTAATCAGTTTTTCCGCCTGCTCTTTTAATAATTCCGGGTCCCGCTCTCGAACAGGACGGTAAAGCATCCCGGCCTGGCAAAAACGGCAGCCCCGGGTACAGCCCCTTAAAACCTCCAGCATTGCCCGGTCATGGACAACCTCCAAATAAGGAACTAGGGGTTTTGTCGGGAAATAGGCTTCATCTAAATTTTTAATAAAGCGCTTGGTAATTACCGCCGGTGCTTTGGGATGATTGGGCTTAATACCGGCAATTTTCCCGTCGGGCAAATAGCTAACAGTATAAAATTTAGGAATATAGATTCCCTTTATCTCCAAAAGCTCTTCCAAAAGCTTGTCCCGCTCCATTTTGCCCCTGCGCTCTTCCCGATGACGGGCAATAACTTCCATAACCTCCAAAGTTACCTCTTCACCCTCACCGATGACAAAAACATCGATAAAATCAGCCAAAGGCTCCGGATTATAGGCACAAGGGCCCCCCGCTATAACCAGGGGATCGTTATCAGTCCTTTCATCGCAACGCAAAGGTACTTTCCCCAGGTCCAGCATGTTTAAAATATTGGTAAAGCTCATTTCATACTGCAGGGTAAAGGCAACCACGTCAAATTCATATAGGGGCTTGTAGGACTCCAAACTAAACAAAGGCAGGTTATACTTTCTCAGTTCTTCTTCCATGTCGGTCCAGGGAGCAAAAACCCTTTCCATTAAGAAATCCTTTTGTTCGTTAACCAGGTGGTAAATTATACTCAGTCCCAAATGGGACATGCCTACTTCATATATATCGGGAAAGGCAAAGACCGTTCTCAGCCGTACTTTTTCCCAGTCTTTTTTCTCCACATTCCATTCATCGCCTAAATATCTCAGAGGCTTTTCAACTTTAGGTAATATTTTAGTTTCAATAAGCTCACGCATTACCAAATCCCTTTCTTCATAAAATTGTATTTTAACATAAATATAGTACTCTTAAATAACAAAAAAGGCAAACCCAACAAACAAACCCGTAAAACCGGTTTTAGGCCGGTTTATATATAACTTTATCTTAAAGAAAAAATTTTGTATACAATTGATTTCCCAGTAGACATAAACTTTTTCTCAAGGTATAATTAGTGACAATTAAAAAAGCATAATTTTTGGGGCAAAGATGTCCTGGGAAAGGTTGCTACCTTTTTCAGGACTTTTTTAATCCTCGGGCAACGGCGTCTGTTTTCCTTCTGCAAAAAAGAAAACAGGCGTCTTTTTTATAAATTTTAAAAACATAAAAAGGAGTGTTGTAAAATGAAAAAAATCTTGCTGTTTTTATGCTTATGGACCTTATTGTTTTTAACAGTATCTCCCGCTTTAGCCGCCGAAACTTTTGAAGAAGTCACCATTGCCCTGGATACCATTTGGATTATGATTGCCGGGTTTTTGGTTTTTCTGATGCACGCAGGGTTCTCCTTGGTGGAAATCGGTTTTACCCGTTCTAAAAATACCGTAAATATCTTAATGAAAAACTTTCTAACCATAGCCATTGGAGCCGTAACGTATTTTATCATTGGCTTTGCCTTAATGTTTGGTAAAGATGCCTTAGGGTTAATAGGCACCAGTGGATTTTTTACCAACGGTTTCGGAGAGTTCGATTTTGGAATTCCTACTTTAGGCTTTTTCTTCTTTCAGGCGGTGTTTGCCGCTACTTCAGCCACAATATTATCAGGAGCCGTTGCCGAACGAATAAAGTTTTCCGCATACCTTATTTTGGCAATTGTTATTGCAGGTTTTACTTACCCCATTGTCGGGCACTGGATCTGGGGCGGAGGCTGGTTGAGCAGTCTCGGTTTTATAGATTTAGCCGGTTCTACCGTTGTCCACAGCGTCGGCGGCTGGTCCGCATTAGTTGCAGCCTATTTATTGGGCAGCCGGATAGGAAAATACGATAAGGACGGCAAAGTCAACGCCATACCGGGCCATAATATCCCTCTGGGTGCATTAGGCGTTCTTATTCTTTGGTTCGGCTGGTTTGGTTTTAACCCGGGCAGTACTTTATCAGGCAATGCCTATAATGATATCGCACTTATTGCAACCAACACACTGTTGGCTGCAGCTTGCAGCACAATAACATCCATGCTTTATTCTTGGATAAAATACGGCAAACCTGATATCACCTTTACGTTAAACGGGGCACTGGCAGGCCTGGTTGCCATTACCGCCGGAGCTTTAGTAGTATTGCCCGTGGGCGCTGTAATCATAGGTTCCATAGCAGGAGTGGTTCTTATCATATCGGCTACTTTCTTTGATAATGTGGCTAAAATTGATGATCCGGTAGGTGCCATTTCCGTACATGGTGTCTGCGGTGCTTTAGGCACCATCTTAATCGGTGTCTTTGCCGCTGAAGGAGGACTTCTTTACGGGGGCGGCCTATCCTTATTAGGAATTCAGTCAATTGGGGTAGCAACAGTATTTTTCTGGGTAGTAACAGTTACTACAATTGCCGTTAAAATCATCGATAAGCTGGTCGGTATACGGGTAAGCGTGGAAGAAGAAATTGAAGGTCTGGATATTGGTGAACACGGTATGTCGGCTTATGGCGAATTCTTATTAAATTCTTCAAACACAATCCATGATAATTTATCCTCTTCAGGCGTTGTGGCCCTCAGCGGAAAAAGTCTGATTTCCAAAGCCTTTGAGGGTTAATACAGAAAATATCGTGTTTGTGTACTGATTAATTTAATAAAAATTTTAAAAGAAAGGAATTTTAAGTATGAAAAAAATAGAAGCGATTATTCGACCCAATAAATTAGAGGATGTTAAGAAGGCTTTAGGTGAATTCGGTATTACCGGCCTGACAATAACCCAGGTTATTGGCTGCGGACTGCAGAAAGGGCATATAGGGATATACCGGGGACAGGAGATGAGCATTAACCTTTTGCCTAAAATCAAAGTGGAAGTAGTAATAAAAGCCGAATTATTAGAAAATGTCTTAGAAGTAATAATCGAAGCAGCCGAAACCGGGCAGATTGGTGATGGCAAGATATTTATCTTTGATGTAGTTGATGCCGTTCGCATCAGAACAAAAGAGCGAGGAAGAAATGCAATAAGTTAAAAGCGATAACAATTAAGGGCATAAAAAAAATGGGGCATTTCTCATTCACTTCTTGACTGAGTAATGCCCCCAATTTTTTTTGTTTTCCTTAACCTTAACCTAGCGCGCACTGAAACCTTATTTTATGGGTTATATTCCAGGAGAAGTCGATATCAACTCCATAGGATTTACCGGTTCGCCCAGCTTATTGGCTTCAAAGTAAAGCTTGGCCTGTTCTTCCCCTTTTCTGCCTATTCGGGCTATAACCTGACCTTGGGTAACCTGCTGGTCGGCCTTAATCAGTATTTCGCTGCAATATCCGTAAGTAGTCACAATGCCTGCCTTATGGGAAATGACGATAACCCGGCCCAGCTTTTCATCATTTTTTATTTCTAAAACGGTTCCGTCATAGGCCGCTTTAACGGCGGAACCGGCCGGGGCCTGTATTTCAATTCCGTTATGAAAGCTGGATTCACCCTCGATCATGGTCCAGCCATAAGGTTTAACAACGGTTCCTGAAACGGGAATGGTCATAGGCTCTAACGGAGTGTCGGTTATCTCCGGCGCTATCACTTCATATCCTGCCCTTTCAAAGGAATCCCCATAAAGACCTATTTTCTGGATGATATTTATAACCGGAGCCAAATCGGTATCTTTAGTAAACCAATCTCTAATAGTCTTTTGCATACCCACAAACAAAGGGCTGTTAAACTGAAATACCACCCAGAAAAAAATAAATATTACTACGACCGATGTCGTCTGAATAAAAAGCTTGCTTCTCACAATGCTTGAAATTCTTTTTTTTCCCCTCTTATAATAATAGGAACTACTGCCCAAGGTTTTTCGTGGCTGCGGCTTCCATAGTTCAGCCATTAATTTACCCCTCCTTGACACTCCAAAATTAACCAATATTCTCCATTCTAATTTAATATATGGACCAGCCAATGATAATATGAATAAAAAAAGCCCCGAAGGGCTTAAATTATTATTTATTTTTTATTATATGCAATAAGATAATATATATCTCCTAATTTTTCTTAATTACTTTGGGGAATAGCATTCTCTTCTAAACAATCTTTTGCCTTTCTTTTTTTATTAAATTTAACACTTATATCATCAAGAATATAGTAAATAACCGGTACCAGAACCAACGTGATTAATGTAGAAAAAGTAAGCCCGAAAACGATGGAGGTAGCCATGCCTGCCGATATTTCGGCTCCTTCTCCGATTCCTAAAGCCATCGGTACCAAGCCCAGCACGGTGGTCATAGTAGTCATTAAAATTGGCCGCAAACGTATTGGACCGGCTTGGATGATAGCCTCCATTTTTTCCATTCCCCTCCGTCTAAGAGTATTAATATAGTCAACCAAAACTATGGCATTATTAACTACAATACCGGCCAGCATGATAATACCGATAAAGGTAGGCACGCTTAAGGTCCTGCCGGTAAGCAATAAACCTCCGACTACTCCTATTAATGTGGGAGGAATGCTAAACATGATGATAAAGGGATACAATAATGATTCAAATTGGGCCGCCAAAATCATGTACACCAAAAGGATAGCCAGGGCCAACGCTTTTCCTAAGCTGATAAAGGAATCCACCATCTCTTTATTTGCGCCGCCAACTTCCAGAATATATCCCTGCGGAATAGGAATATCCTGAATTGCTGCCTGGACATCCTGCATTACGCTGTTTAAATCACGTCCAATTATACTTCCGGTAACCGTTGCTTGCCTGGATTGATTAATCCGGTTAATGGAAATAGGACCGGTACTGTACTGGATTTCAGCAATCTCTTCTAAAGGAACGTTAAAACCTCTCAGACTGGGTACCATTAATCTCTTCAAGTCTTCAATATTGGTCCGGGCTTCTTTAGATAATAGAACTTTGATATCGATTTCTTCACCGCCGGTTCGGTATTTGGAAGCCACGACACCCTGCAAGGCACTTCGCAGGCTGGAGGCCGCTTGATAAGAAGAAACCCCATATTGGGCGGCTTTTTGCCGGTCAATGTAAACGGAAATCTCGGGATTGCCTTCTTCAAAGCTGGTGGTTACCTCCCGGGTACCCGGAACCTGTTTAACCTTTTCGGCTATTTGATTAGCCAGATCCTCCAAAACATCCAATTCTTCCCCTTTGATTGTCAGGGAAATAGGCGATGTAGAGCCCATTACCATACTTTCAACGCTAATGGAAATTTGCGCTCCGGGAATACTCTGGGTTCTCTGGCGAACTTCGTCCACTACCTGGTTAATATCTCGCTGCCGCTCATTTAGGGGTACTAATTGACCGTAAATAGTGGCCTGATTTGTGGTTGAACCGCCGTGAAAGTTCATTCCGGTATTCCCCGCCATGGTAAAAATTGTTTGAACTTCAGGGATTTCTGACATTATCTTTTCTACTTCCATAACTACTTTTTCAGTTCGCTCCAGAACGGTGTTGGGAGGAAGCTCAATATTTAAAGTAAACATCCCGGTATCGGTCTCAGGGATAAATTCCATCCCCACCATGGGTATTAAAGCTACGCTTATTATAAAGGCTATTAGGCTTATGAAAATAACGGTTTTTCTCCTACCCATGGACCATTTTAATAATACTTCATACCTGGCATTAATAGCATCTAAAACCTTAAGCCACTTCTTACTTAATTTATTAAAGAAACCACCGGTACCATTGCCATTGGTTTCTACTCGCAAATATTTGGAGCACAGCATGGGCACCAGGGTCAAAGCAACCGTAAGGGATGCCAATAAGGAAAAAGAAACGGTTAAGGCCATGGGTCTAAAAATTTGGGAGGCAATACCCTCAACAAAAACAATGGGTAAAAATACGGCAACGGTAGTTAAGGTTGAAGCTACAATAGCCAAAGATACTTCGTTGGCGCCGTCTCTGGCCGAATCAATCCTATTATAGCCGTTTTGCCGGTAACGGTAGATGTTTTCCAAAATAACTATAGCATTATCTACCATCATCCCGACACCAAGAGCCAAACCACCTAAAGAAATCAAGTTCAGAGTCAAGTCCCCAAAATACATGAGTACAAAGGTGGTTATGACCGAAATAGGAATGGCAGTTGCAATTATTAAAGTACTTCTAAAATTTCTTAAAAATAAAAACAGGATGAAGCAGGCCAACAATGCCCCTTTAATACCGTTATTTGCAACATTATCAATGGCATCGTTTATATAATCAGCTTGGTCCATGGCTTTGGCAATGCTGATTTTTCCTTCCATTTCTTTTTGGATTTTTTCTAATTCCTGATTTACTTTTTCGGAGACACTAACGGTGTTGGCGTCACTTTCTTTGGAAACAGTGAGTGATATGGTTTGTTGACCGTTTATTAAAGCATAACCTGAAATATCGGCATAACCGTCAATTATTCCTTCGGCCAGGTATTTTAATTCAATGGTTTCACCAGTCTTTAGCGGGATTAAAACGTTCTCCAAGCTATCAAGACTGGTGAATTCTCCTTTTACCCGGACTAAATAGTCTTTTTCGCCTTCTTCCACATGACCTATGGAAACATTGTGGTTTTCAGCGGCAATAGTTTGAATAATATCGTTTAAAGTCAAATTATAAGCATTTAATTTATAAGGGTCTATTTCAACTTTAATTTCTCTAGTTCTTCCTCCGGATATATTAACCGATGCAACCCCCGGAATTCTCTCCAAACGGGGTGCAATGTCATTCTCCACGATTTTTTCCAACTGGTCTAATTCATACTGGCCGGTTATCCCCGCTATAACTATAGGCATGGCGTTTAAGTCCAGTTTCATAATGATTGGTTCCTGGACTTCCTCAGGCAGCATGGGTTTAATCAAATTAACTTTATCCCTTAAATCCACCATGGCGGTATCCATATTAGTACCCCAGGCGAATTGGGTAACTACCACCGACATGCCTGAAGAGCTAATAGACTGAAGATTTTCGATACCACTCAAGGTACTTAGCTGACCCTCAATAGGCTTGGTTACTATTTTTTCTATTTCTTCCGGACCAACACCCTCATAAGTGATCATGGTAATAGCCACCGGCAATTCAATATCAGGAAATAAATCCACGGCAAGATTGGAAAGGGAAACTACACCCAAAATGAGGATGATAAAAAATACCATGATAATGGTGACCGGTCTTCTAATGGAAATATCGGTAAAGTTCATCTAGTTTTCACCTCTATTTACAATAGTAACTAAGTCACCATCTACCAAATCCTCATTTCCGGTAATAACTAATATTTCGCCCGGATTTAAACCTGAGGTTATCTCAACTTCGGTTCCGTTATTCATGCCAATTGTAACTTTTTTCATAACCGCCCTGCCTTCTTCTACTACAAATACTTTACTTTCGTTATCCCGGGTTATTACCGCTTTTCTGGGAACCTTAACAACATCTTGGAGAACATCGGTAGTTAACCCTATTTTGGCATACATACCGGCTTTAAGCTCGCCTTTGGAATTATCAAGAGTGATTTTTACCGGATAGCTTTTGGTTTGGTTCATAACCGGGCTAATAAAATCAATTTTCCCGTTAAAAACCTTGTCACCGGCGGCAGGAACACTTATTTCCACCTCTTGACCGACGGAAATCTTTTCAACCTGCATTTCATTTATACTTGTATTAATTTCCAAAACGCTAATATCCACAATGGTCGCCATAGGAGCGGAAGCAGTCGCCAAACCACCTTCCACCACATTTACCGCCGTTACTATGCCACTGATGGGAGCTTTAACTATGGTATTATTAAAAGCTATTTGCTGAGCTTCTAAAGCATTTCGAGCCTGGATAAGGACGGTCTCGACCTGCTCAAAAGATGCTTTTGGTATGGCTCCGGCTTCAAATAAAGCTTTATTTCTTTCATAATTGGCCAATGCATCGTCATAAGCCCTTTGGGCCTGGTTTAATTGAATACTGACGGTGCTCTGGTCCAAAACAGCCAAAGTCTGTCCTTCGGTTACCTTATCCCCTTCCTTTATATTTAAGGAAATAACTTTTTCAGCACCGGCAATTTTGGGTGTTACTATTACAGTTTTATGGGCATCAGTTAGACCGCTTAAGGTTAGAAATTTTTTAAACTCGCCTTTGGTTACTTCCATTGTTTCAACAGGTATTGCCTTTTCCTGAACCTCTGTTTGTTCTACAGGTTCTTTTGTTCCGCAGCCAAAGACAAGGAGAGCTATTGTCAGCAGGCAAAGCAATTTAGATAATTTCCTCATATTTTCCAATTTGGATCTTCTCCTCTCATTCAAAAGAATGGCACATATTTTTCCCATAATTAATATCAATAATGATGCTATTCCTTTTTACCCAATATTTTATTTAAAACAGCTATCAGGAAATCCATTTCCTTATCCGAAACATTTTTCAAACCGGTAAGAAACATTTCTATCTTTTTTTCCTGAATTTCTTTTAATAATTTCTCTCCCTTTTCACTGATTCTTAGCCAAACAACTCTCCTATCCCCTTCACTACGAACCCTGTCGATCCAGTTATTTTTGTAAAGTCTTTCAATCATATTTGAGGCCGCCGCCGGGGAAACGCCCATACATTCCGCAATATCTGCAGCTTTGCAGTTCTCAATACTGGCTATATGTAGTAAAATGAAAAATTGATTTGGTGTAATATTATCGGGAAGTATAGCTGCAAATCTTTGACCTATTTCTTTGGTTAATTTTTGAAGAGCTTTATCAAGTACTAAGACTTTTTCCTTATCGGTTACCATTTTTTTTGCACCCCGGTTTTTCCGTTCCGCCCCAAATAAAGCAGAAATTCATTATTGGATTTTTCCTGTCCACTCCATAAGCCTCCCCAAAGCCTAAATTTTTTAAATTGTTAATCGAATTAATATTAAATCTGGTTAACTATTTTGTCAACCGTTAAACTACATAAATTCCCTGTCTCAAAAAAAGAAACGGCACGAAACCACCGTTTCTTTTTAAAAAATTAATATTATCAGTTTATTTTTGGTTTTCTATTTCATCAGCGTATTTTAGTATCCTGTTTAATATCTCATCCCTTTTTTCATTTATTTTTACAAAGTTCATATTTGGGATATAATATTCTTCCATTTCATCATGAACCTTCTTGGCCTGGGAAATATAATAGACTGCCCGATTATACGCTTCCCAAAAACGCTCCTTACAGGAGTCTATTTCTTTTTCATAAATATCAAGTATTTCAGGATCCAAAAACTGGTCAAAATCAATCTCAGTTGTCGTAAATCTCTTTAAATCAACCTTTAACGGCTCAGTCCCGTTAATAAAGGCTACTTTCAACTTGGGGATAACCAGAAAGTCCAGTTTCACCGGGTCTAAAGGGCAATGAAACACTTCTGTATCAATGCCCATCTCCTGAGCTCTGGCCAGCATCTTTTCCATAAAAGTAGATTTGCCGACACCCGGTTCTCCCCTTAAGATATAGACATTTTCAACATCCACTAAAATACTGTCCAGTTTATTCACCGGTCCTTGGGGAGTAATAGCGCTGCCAAACAGATGCCGAGCTTTAGCCACCCGGGTATAATCCGGCTCAACATCGCTGAAAACTTCATTGGCTACATACCGGGTAATTTTATTGACCGGTGCAAAATCCATGCTTTCGGTAATATAGCTTTCCCATTCATCATGGATGACTTTGGCTTCTTTCAGACTGCTGTAAGCAATTTTAAATAGCCTGCTTACCCGGTTTCTGGATGCTATGACCTCATCTCTATTTTCCCGCAATCCTTTTTCATCCCAATATTCGCCCAGATTTATAATCTCATCGATAGCCCCGGGAGTTTTGGGGTCAACTATGTGGGGTGCGGTGCCGTCAATAAGGGCAACTTTAATGGCCGGGATAACCACCCCGTCGATGGAATTATTATCGGAAGAACAATTATGATATTCCACATCAAAACCCCTCTCCAGCATCGCCTGACCTATGGCCTTCATAAAGGTGGATTTACCCACACCCGGTCCACCTTTGATACAAAATATACGGGTGGCATCCTTATCGATAATAAAATCATAGAAAGAATAAAATCCATAGGATGTATTGCCTCCGGGAAAAAACTCTCTAACCTTACCGCCCACATTATCCCTCCTCATTTTTCTTTGCAGTAAAAGATATATGTAAGAGGTAAGTTAAAAAGAATAAAAAAATAGACGACCTTTTGACAGTATACGCAAAAGGTTTGTCTATTAAAACATTACTCGAACCTTTCTAAAACCAAAGCAGTTCTTTTTAAAGTTTTATTAATTTCGAGGAGGGAGGCAGAGAAATTGTAAAATTAAGCTAACCAAAGATGTGAAAGGGGAAAAAGAGCCAATAATCGTCAATAAATGTAATGCTTAAGAACCAAATTAATAAAGAAATAACAATAACCACCAGGGAATGAAAAATGCTTTTTATCCATCCCATCTTATGACTAAAGGCTAAGGCCAGGAGAACAAAAGTGATGCTTAAGGTGTAAAGACCTATGGACCAGCTGCCTAAAAAACTAAAAATGTACGAAGTCAACGCCCCAAGCCAGTAATATTTGGGGTGTTTTTTTATGGATAAAAGTATCAAAAAAAAGGTAATTCCAACTGAAAGATAAAAAAGAATAGAAAAAATCAATTTTCTCGCTCCTTTTTAATAAGACCTCTACTTTTATTAAAGTATATAACTCAATTTTAATCAAATTCTAATTTTTCCTTAAAACTGCTTTAATCATGCAGGGCTATAATGAGATTGTAAAATAATTATGAAAGGAGTTGTGATAAATGAACATCACCATTGAACTCATTGATGAGATGCGAAAAAGGACCAACTGCAGTTACCAGGAAGCTAAAGAGCTTTTAGAAAAACATAACGGGGATTTAATTGAGGCCATTATCGAATTTGAAAAGAGTCAGCCGGCCCATACCCGCCACTTTCACCATCATCATAAGCATTCTTCTTTTTGTTCGACGATCAAAAAATTATTTCAAAAAAGCTCGGTTACCCGTTTTATTGTTGAGAAAAACGGAGAAACCTATTTGAATGTCCCCATTATTTTCCTGGCCCTTCTGGTTCTGATAACCATTCCATTTTTCTGGTTCTATATCCTTTTGGTAGCCGGCCTTTATATTATGGGTTACAAGATTAGAATCAAAAAAGTGACCGGCCAGACCGTTGAAATCAATGAAATTATGGATGATTTAAGCAATAAGGTCAAAACCGCCGCAGAAAAAATGAAAGAAGACCCGGAATCCCAAACCCAAGAGCAAAAAACTGCCGCAAAAAAAGAAGATGACGGTGAGAACGAAATCATCATCCAGTAAATAATGTTAAATAAAATTAAAATGAACCTGTGTTGTTGACAGGTTCATTTGCGTTTATAATAAAGGAAATAATTGACTAAAACAACGCTAAACGGCGGAGGAGTAAAATGAAAACCAAAATTTTGGTAATCGAGGACGAAGTGAAAATTGCACGATTTCTGGAGCTGGAATTACAGCACGAAGGATATGAGGTCAAAGTAATTCATGACGGTCGAAAGGGCTATGAAGAAGCAGTCTCGGGTCAAGCCGATTTAATCATCCTTGACTTAATGCTGCCCGGTTTAAGCGGTATTGAAATCTGCCGAAGACTGCGGAGGGATTGGGATACGCCCATTATCATGCTGACAGCCAAGGAAGATGTGACGGACAAGGTCATGGGTTTGGACAGCGGAGCCGATGATTATATAACCAAGCCCTTTGCCATCGAGGAGTTATTAGCCCGTATTCGAGCCGTTCTAAAAAGAAAAGATAAGAAAATGCCGCATAACCATACCATTACCTGCGGAGATCTTACACTTTATAAGGATGAATACCGGGTAACATTTAAAGACGAAGAAATTGCCCTCTCCAAGACCGAATTTGAACTCTTAAAATACCTGATGGAAAATAAGGGCATTGTTCTATCCCGGGAAAAAATCTTAGAAAACGTGTGGGGCTACGGCTACCTGGGCGATACCAATATCACCGATGTTTATATCCGCTACCTGCGCAACAAAATAGACCAAAAATATAATGTTTCATTTATCCATACGGTACGGGGCGTTGGATATATGTTTAAAGACCATGAAAAATAACCAGAATAATATTCACCACAATAATAAGGAAAATTCCAATCCAAAAAAGCGCCTTTTAAAAATCATTTATCTCCCCGTGGAATTAATCAAGCTTTTGCATAAATTGCTTTCCGAAAAGCTGGAATTTTCCATTGGTTTCCGCCTTTCTTTAAATTACCTGCGAATATTCCTTAAGGCCATGATCCTGGCCGGTTTAGGCGTATATTTGGTCTTTGGCGGAATGAAAATCTTTAATGCCGTCGCTGATGATTATACCGCCCTAGAGACATTTTTAAAGAAAGAATTTGAGGCTAATACAGAAAAAATAGAACATATCGCTGAAAACCCCGGCCTAAAGTCGGACCTAAAAACTTTTTCCCAAAAGCAGGATTTGCCTCTTTTAATCTTTGACCAAAATGAAAACTTGATGTTTTCAACCAAAGAGGAATTGGCTCCATACGGTTGTCCGAAACTGATTGGCTTTGTCCGGACACAGGAAAACATCTATCTGGCTATAAACACAAACAGGCTTAATTCTTTGGATTTCACAGGTTTTTTAGCTCCCTTGCCTTTTCACCTCTCTGTCCAATTGGTAATTTTCTCGGATATCGGGAAGGAAATAAGGGAAACGGTCTATCTGGCCAAAATCATCCTGGCTGTTTTTCCGGTTATCATATTTTTTTCCATAATATCAATATTCTTCATCGGCCGGGGAATCTTCCAGCCCATTAAAGAAATGACCCAAACGGTAAAAGACATCTCGGCCAAAAACCTGAACGTAAGACTCAACGTCAGCGGCGCCAAGGATGAACTAAAAGAGCTGGCCCTGACTTTCAACGAAATGATGAATCGCATTGAAGATAACTATAACCGCCAAAAGCAGTTTGTTTCCGACGCTTCCCATGAATTAAGGACGCCAATCGCCGTAATCCAGGGTTATGCCAATATGCTGGACCGTTGGGGAAAAAACGACCGGGAAGTCCTGCAGGAATCCATAGAGGCCATCAAAAATGAAGCCGAAAACATGAAAGAGCTGATTGACAAATTATTATTCCTGGCCCGCCACGATAAAGATAATTTTGTCTTACAAAAAGAAGACATAAGTCTTACGGAAATCCTCCATGAGATTGCCAGGGAAACCCAAATTATTGATAATTCACATAAAATAACTTTTAATATTGAACGGGAAGCAAGATTACATGCCGATAAAAACCTCATTAAACAGGCCATCAGGATTTTTATCGATAATGCCCTCAAGTACACTCCGCCTGGGGGTGAAATCACCGTCACTTTAGGCCGGGAAGGGGATTACCATGCCATTAGTATTAAAGATACCGGCATTGGTATGACCAAAGAAGAACTGAAACACATTTTCGACAGATTTTACCGTTCAGAAAAATCCCGGACAAAAGAAAAAGGCGGCCACGGCCTGGGGTTGGCCATCGCAAAAATTATTATCTTAGGCCATCAAGGGAAAATCAGAGTCAGAAGCAAAGTCAATGCCGGTTCGGAATTCACCATTCTCCTAAAACAGTGAGAATGAATCCTCCGCTAAAAATTCAAAAAACTGCGTCGCAAAGACGCAGTTTTTTCTTTACCCAATTTTTTTAAATTGCTTATACTCTTTTTCAGCTACCAGCTTCAACCTATTTAGGCCATAATCAGTTATTTTGTAAAACTGTTTCAGTTTGCCGCCAGCATCAAAAACAATATCGGTCAGTTCAATCATACCAATGTTTTTAAAAGAAATAAGGTAATCCTCAATACTTTTTTCATTAATATTTCTATCCCAGGTGTATTCCTTTTTTAAAAGAAGCAGCAAATCTTCATTGGAGATCCCCTGGTTTTCGCTAATGAGTTGTAAAATCCTAATTTTAACAGGCACAAGACTCATACTATTGCCTCCTAATTATTCCTAATCTTCATAATTTCTTTCGGATTGCCCACGGTAAGGATCGTACCTATACAAATTATTATAACTCCGGCTATTAACGTCGGTGTTATTTTTAAGCCAGTTAATAACCAGCCAAAGAATACAGCCCACAATGCATAGGTAACGTTTAACCCCATGGCTCTGGTTACTCCGGTCATATTCATTGAACGATACCAACACAAATAGGAAGTAGCATTGAATAGTCCGATTGTAGCAAGGCAAAGGCCCACTTGACTGTTAACGGTATGTAAAAATAGTTGAAAAGCTTCTTGGCCAGGCAAAAGTATAATTATAGAAAGATATACCAAAAATGAAATGGTTTCCCGGATACCTATGGCAATATCGGAGTCTATCAAATCCATCCCATAGGTGGACATAACTCCTTCTACAGCCCAACCGACGGCTGCAACCAAAGCTAAGAAGATGCCCAGGTAAAAATTGGGATTGCTCCCTTCCGGCGGGACATAAGCCACAATATATGCACCAGTAATGGCTAAAATAACACCTATTCCTACTCTGGCTGATATTTTTTCTTTTAAAAATATGCCCCCGAGGATTGCTCCTATAGCCGGGTAAGCGGAAGTAATGGCAGCGGCATACGAAGGCCCCGCAAAATATATCCCCAGTATATTACCGAACATACCGATAGGTCCGCCGATTATGGCTGCCAAAATAATGTTTTTTGCTAAACCGCTTCTTAGGGTACGCCCATACTCCCGCCATTTTCCACTGATTATATTTTTTATCAATATCCATATTGCCGCAAAGCCGTCGTACATACAGGCTATTACTAACGGAACAACTAACATTCCGGTACTATTTGTCGAAGTCACCAGAGGAAAAACCATCCCCAAAAGGACACTATCCAACCCATATAATAAACCGGAAATAAGACTTAGAACAATCCCTTTTTTAGCAAAAGACAATTCCCTCTGTTGAACTAATAAAAGCGCTTTTTGTTCCATATGATTAGCTCCTTACCATTGTGTAATATTTCACTACCCATTAGCTATAGAATAATCACCTGCCAGAGCAATGTAAATTAGCAAAAATATATGCCCCATATAAGCTGAGGCAAAGCAAAAACAAGACCTGCCAAAAACAGGCCTTTTTTATTCATTTTTTAAAATGGTTAACTATTTTTTTCGCTTTCCTTTTTGATTGGACTGTTTTCAGGACAGAACTTTCGTAATATTTTTATAAATTCTTTTTCAATGTAAGAAAGGTGATGACGACTTGACCAAATCAAAATTACACTTACTTCCATTTTTACATCTTTAATTTTAACCGTTTTGAATCTATTTTCCTTAAAATATTCTTTTGCCATAAGCCTAGGCACAAATACCAGCGTTTGTCCCTGAGATATTATTTTTTCTAACATGGGTAAATTGTCTATCCGAAAAGAAACATTAAAATCGCCATATTTATTCAAAATGCTGGAAACTCCACAATCGGTGACATATTCTGTATTGTATAAAACTATAGGGAAAGATAAAGCCTCTTTCAAAGTGGTTTCATTATCTGAAATCGGACAATCTTTACCTGCTAAGACAACTAATTCATCGGTAAATAGCTCTAAATATTTAATATCTTTTGCTTTATTAAAAGCTTCCGTCTTCATTATGATGCCAAAGTCGGCTTTTCCTGAATTTACATCTCTCAAAATATTATTTGATTCTCCAACCTTGAGAAAGGTATTTACTCTCGGAAAGCTCTTTTTAAAATTAACTAAAACATTGGGCATCAGCGAAATGTTAACCCCGGCCTCGGCAGCAATTGATAAATCTCCACAAAAATCAAGGGAGTTCATTTTAGCAATTTCCTTAATATCTTCAATAATTTCAGCAATCTTTATGGCCTTTTGAATTATCATCTCACCGATTTCAGTCGGAAAGACACCTTGATTAGTTCGTTTTAATAGCGGTACACCAAGTTCAGATTCTAATTTACTAATAGAAGTACTTAAGGCCGGTTGAGAGATATGGGCCCGTTCAGAAGCTAAAGAAATGGATTGACACCTATATACTTCAATAAGAAAATATAGCTGTTCCAAACGCATTCTGATCACCTTTCTTATTTTTTTCAGTCAAGTTATTATACCTTATTTGCGGGGATACAGTATACCAAATTGTTTAATTAGTGAAAATTTCCTAATTAAAAGACACAGCCTCTTTCCGGTTTCTCCAGAGGCTGTGCAGAAATGCTTTTTATATATCCTTTTCTTATTTTCCGGTATCTGCTGCAATAACTGCTTCAGGTGTTATAGTTCTGTTGACAGTATCAGTAGTCTCGGAAACCTCAGAAGCTAACTTTGAATCAGCGTAGGTTAAATATCTCGGTTTTACAATTTCGCCAAAGTCTTCTCTCAACCATTTAACCAAAGAAACAGCCAGGATTACTGTTACAAAAGCGACCGGGAAAGCCAGTATAATTGATGACAGCTGTACTACTTGTAAACCACCTACTACAAAAAGTGAGCAGGTGCAGAAGAATAACATGAAAGACCAGAATATTCTTGACCACTTGGGTGGTTCTTGAGTATCTCTTATTTCATGACAGCACATGGCTGAGATTGTGTATGAAACCGAGTCTACGGCTGTAACCTG
Source organism: Clostridia bacterium (assembly GCA_012720075.1). Lineage (GTDB taxonomy): Bacteria > Bacillota > Peptococcia > Peptococcales > BICA1-8 > JAAXZE01. The sequence goes on along the minus strand of JAAXZE010000031.1, from coordinate 15,621 downwards.
GGATACAAGCATAACGATAAGGAACAGAGGTATTGCAACAGAAGCAAACGGCAAAGTATTTAATAAATAGGTTATTACCGCCGGTCCGCCTGATTCTTGTAAAATTGTAATCAAATCTACGCCCTTGTTAAGGATCATATCAACGGTATAAGAACCAAATGTCAGATAGAAAGTAGCACATCCGGCAGTTGCAGTAAAGAGCATGTTTAAGACTAATTGTTTAATAGTTCTGCCGCGAGAAATTCTGGTGGCGAAAAGCCCCATATAGGTTGCCCAGGCAAACCACCATGCCCAGTAGAAAACAGTCCAGTCTTGGGGGAAACCTGATTTAGTTATGGGGTCAGTATATAAGCTCATCCGTAAAAAGTTTTGTAATAACATACCGATATTATCAAAGAATAACGAAAGCATGAATAAAGTCGGTCCTGCAAATAAGACGAATAATATTAAAAGGAAGCGCATATACATATTAATATTTGAAATTCTTGCAATCCCTGAGTATAAACCTTTGTAACAGCTATATCCGTACAGACAAGAATACAATGCGGCAACTACAATCCGTAGCCAGAGGGTGTCCTGCAGGCCTAAATAATCTGCAGCTATGTTGGTAATCATCGGTAAGATAAGTCCTAAAGATGTTGCTACCCCACCAACCATACCAACAACCATTATTAAATCTATTATTCTGCCAAAACTTCCATCAACCTTATCACCGAAAACACCTCTACAAGCATAGCTGGGATATAGATAAGGCTTTTTCCTGACATAAAACATGTACGCAAAACCTATAGCCGGTATAACAAATGTACCCCAAGCACTAATACCCCAGTGAAAGATCCCGTATGACAGCGCCCACTGAGCAGCCTGTGCCGAATGTGGTTCTGCCCAGAAAGGAGGCCATTTTAAATAATATATTGGTTCCAGAATTCCCCAATAGATAAGACCTGCGCCTGAACCACCACAAAACATCATGGCAAACCAAGTGAAAGTTGAGAACTCAGGTTTTTCGTCGGGACCTCCCAGTTTTACGTTACCGTAAGGACCAAAGGCTAACCACAAAGAAAATAGAACCGCACCGAAAACAATACTTTCCCACAACCAGTCAGTACCATGGGTAATAGCATACATGACTTTTCCTACCAGACCCTGGGCAGATTCCTGAAAAATGATCATCGGACCGAAAAATAACAAACAGACTAATGTGCTGCCCCAAAATACCGTTTTGTTAATCTTTGCGATTTTTCCGTTTTCCATCCTTTTTTCTCCCCTCTTTTTAGCTTGTATAACTTTGAGCTTGTATAACCTGAATATTTAACGCACAACTCTTTTGGACTTTTTTAACTAAGTACAAAACATTGTGCAATTGTTAAATTATTCACAGCCAATTTTATTATAAAAACTACTTATAATCTTGTTAATTACGTAATAAATATACCTGATATAACAATTTGATATAGCTCAAAAAAATATCTTAATAAATTAGGATTTATTGGGGCAATAAAAACAATCAATTTAGAGTTTTAAAAAAAGCTGCCTCTTTATTGAGGCAGCCCTTGGTTTTTAAAATGATTACGCTTCTTTCTTGACTGAAGGAAGGATCATTTCTACATCGCCATGAGGGCGAGGAATAACATGAACGGAGATGAGTTCACCAACTCGCTGAGCTGCAGCTGCTCCGGCGTCTGTCGCAGCTTTTACGGCTCCTACATCACCTCTTACCATAACGGTAACCAGACCTCCGCCAACTAATTCGCGGCCTATTAGATAAACATTGGCGGCCTTTACCATTGCATCTGCGGCTTCAATAGCTCCTACTAAACCTCTGGTTTCAATTAATCCTAAAGCTTCTGTTTTCATTTTCAATTCCTCCTATTTTCATCTTAAAATTGTAATCGTCGAGTTTGGACTAAGATACATAGCATTGGCTTCTTCCATGTCAAGATGGCACTCCAGAGCCGAATTGTCGTTGGCTCGTATGACTACATTGGAATACGTGCCTCCTCGAATATCGCTTATCTTGATTGTCACCAGTTCGCCATCGGTTACATCATATCTTTTGGCATCTTCCAGGGTCATATGGATATGCCTTTGAGCGACGATGACTCCCTTTGACAATTGGACGCTTCCCTTGGGGCCAATTACGGTAATTCCCGGTGTTCCTTCCAAATCACCCGACATCCTTACCGGAGCCATCACCCCCAGTTTGAAACAATCGGACTGAAGGATCTCTACCTGGGTCTCCTTGCGCACAGGTCCAAGGACGCGAACATTTTCAATTGCCCCTTTGGGTCCACAGATAATCACTGTTTCTTTACAGGCATACTGCATAGGTTGACTCAAATCTTTGAGCTTTGTCAGTTCATATCCCTGACCGAATAGGCAATCTAAATCCTTTTGGGAAAGATGAATATGACGGTTAGATATACCCACAGGTATAGCGTTAGTATCCTTTTTTATGTTCCCCCCTTCTTTGAGCACTTCCAGCAGAAGCTCCGCCAAAGCGTCATACTTTCCCACTTTTAAAGTTCACCCCGTTTCTTTAAAAGTGAGAGGACCTCATCCACCAACGAAATAAGCTGATCTTCACTAAAATCGGCAAAATTTGTACTTTGCACGTTTTTTAAATAGGATATATTTGAGTTTTCACTACACTCTTTAATACCATAGGCCACCCGCTTTTTATTAATTAGGTGCAAAGGTGTCACATTATCCGAAGTAGCGCTGCCGCCCCATGTACCGCACCCCAGGGTAAAGGCGGGAGCAAGGCCGGTACTAGCTCCCACACCGCCATGGGTGGAGGGAGTGTTTACCAAAATCCTAAATACCGGTTTTTCAGAGAATCTCATGACCATTTCCTCATTTTCCGTATGAATGGACAGGGTATGTCCTACACCACCGTTATTTAAAAGTTTAATGCACAATTCACAGGCTTCTTGCCAATCTTTTACGGTATAAAAAGCCAGTACTGTGGTCAGCTTCTCGTAGGACAAAGGATATTCCGGCCCTACCCCTTCTTGTTCACCCAAGAGAACCTTGGTACCCGGCGGAATGGTTATACCGGCGCCGGCAGCTACTTCAGCCGCTGATCTCCCCACAAACTTGGCATTCATGGTATGACCGTTGATAAATATCTTCTCGGCAACCTTTTTAGTCTCCTCAGGGGTTAAGAAATAGCCGCCCTGACGTTTGAATTCTTCTATAACCCGGTCGCGAATGCATTCTTCCACAATGACTGCTTGCTCAGAAGCACATATAGTCCCATTATCAAAGGTTTTACTTGTGATAATATTTTTTACAGCCTTCGAAATATTTGCAGTTTTTTCAATAAAAGCCGGAACATTGCCGGGTCCTACACCCAAGGCCGGTTTCCCGGCACTATAGGCGGATTTGACCATGGCTGAGCCCCCGGTGGCAATTATCATATCAACTTCAGGACATTTCATGAGTTCTTCGGTCGCCTTCATGGAAACCTTAGATACACAACCGATAATATTCTGCGGAGCCCCGGCAGCGGCTGCCGCTTCATTCATTAACCTGGCAGCTTCCAGGGTACATTTGAGAGCCGAAGGGTGGGGCGAAAATACAATGCCGTTACGGGATTTTATGGCAATAATAGATTTATAGATGGTTGTAGATGTAGGATTGGTTGAAGGGACAATACCCAGCAATAACCCTACAGGTTCCGCAATTTCTATAATCTTATTGATCTTGTCTTCATTAATTACTCCAATGGTTTTCATTGGCTTAATGAATTTGTACAATTCTGTGGAAGCAAAAATATTTTTGAAAGTTTTATCTTCTACTTTGCCAAATCCCGTTTCTTTCACCGCTAATTCAGCCAGAGAAACGGCATTCTCTTCGGCTGCTTTCACCATATTGCAGATAATTTTTTCAATCTGTTCGTTATTAAATTTAGCCAGTTCTTGCTGGGCCAATTTAGCCTGACGGGCCAGATTTCTGGCCTCTTGCACCGATTGTAAATCAAAATCAAAGGTTTGCAATTTACTCTACCTCTCTCTGTCTTTTTTCACAAAGATTATTTGTTAAACTCTTTGCGGTAATATTCTGCAATTTGTTGAATCAGCAATTCTTTGTTGGCTCTGGATATGGCCCTGCCGGCTATATCCAGTTCTTTGTAATCTCTTGCCAACCTGCGTAATTTTTCTACCGAGAGCATTTTTAGAGCATTTACACTTTGTTCAAAACCAAAATCCTGAAAGAAAGCGTCAACTTCCTTTTTGTTATAAAGCTCAAGATGCAGCGGAACAGAGATAGCGCTGTTTGACGGTTTTTTCTGGGGAGATGTCGCCTTTACCAGAATCACTGTGCCCTCAACTTCTGAATGAGGTCTGGGAATAACATGGCAAGATTTTAATAATGATTGGCTGATTCTCTCAACCGCCGACACTCCGGCTTCTACTGCCGCTTTAACAGCCGCCACATCACCCGTTATCGTAATGGTTACATACCCACCGCCTACAAAAGTTCTTTCTAACAGTTCCACTGGAGCTGTCTTGAGCATTACATCCGCACATTCAATAGCAGGAAGGAGTCCCCATGTCTCTATTAAGCCAAGAGCCTGCATAATTTACCCTCCTATCCTATTGGTGTACCATAAGGTTTGCCCGGTTTCCGGTTACATAAAAGAGTTTGACATACCCTGAAGAACTTCTTGTTACTTTAGACCCTTTAGGTATGAGGAGAACATCCCCCTGGCAAACTTCGAAAGTATTTCCGTTGATATTTACCGACATACTTCCTTCCAAAATAACATTTATTTCGTCATTGCCCAGATCTCCGTCAAAACAGGATTTTTCCATGGTCAAAAACCCTGCTCGCATCTGACCGTTTTCTTCTTTTGCCACATCACAACAAGCTACTTTTTTATTTGTATCACCTGGGTAAAGGGGGGCAAATTTTACTGTCCTGCCTCGGACAATCTTTAATCCGCTTTCCGGGTCACCATCTATACAAAAAGGTTTATAAGAAGGCAGGTCCGCTGCATTTTGCAGGAGGTTATTTGACAATATCACTTTTACAATTTGGTAAATAAGATCCCTGTCAATATTCTTTAGAGTTTCATTCTTCTGAAAAACATTATTTTGGCAGCGGCCCTTTTCTCCGGCAGATGAACCTGTTACAAATTCTACGCCCAATTCTTTGGCCAGATCCCTGGCAGCCGGGGTAATAAGGGTATTACACTCCAAGCTGATGGTTTTCTGACCCTTTTCTGCCGCAGCTTTAACCACTTCTGCACAAACAAGTTTTTTCAAGGTAGCACCTCCTTTCGTTTAAATGAACCAAATATGTGAGAATACTTTTTATAACAGCGAAGGCCACAGCTTTTCCGACGGAGAAGGAATTACTTCTACATCAACCAAAAGGCCGTTTTTCAGAACCAGGGCTTTTCCTGCATCGATACCCGCCTGCACAGCGGCCACATCACCGGTAAAGGTGAAATAAGCTTTACCTCCCAGCCCCCTGCCTAAACATAACTCCAGGGCTTGAATGTCTGCAGCCTTCAGTGCGGCATCGGCCGCAATTATCATCGATGCCAAGGAGAAAGATTCCATTATTCCAATGGCCTCCAGCCGATCAGGCATAGTAGTGGCTGTAATTGCAGAAAAAACAGAGTCATGAACATTAGGGAGAACGAAACTATCTATCAAATACTCCCTTGCCTTTTCAAGTCCCGCATTAACTGAGCTTTCCACGGCAGCAACTTCTCCCTGGACAACAATGATATATTTGCCCGGACAAACAGAAGTTGCCGTTACAACTTGGACAAAAGCCGTTTTAAGCATTAAATCCGCCACCACAATTCCTCTGGCAATACTGGATAGTTCAATCATTCCTATTGCTTTATACATAAGGACCCACCTTTATCACAATTGCGTTATCAGTAATCTCGGTAACAGTTCCCTCCAGACTGGCATGGACTGTAGCCCCCAGGCTGTTTTCCGGAATTTTGCCAATCAGTTGCCCGGCTTTAACATGTTCTCCTACTGAGACAACCGGAATGGCAGGCGCTCCGATGTGCTGCCGTAAAGCAATACTTAAGTATTCAGGTTTAAACTCAATTTGAGTCAAAGGAGCCGGTCTATCGAAAGCCGTTAAACCCATTTTTGCTACCAGCCGTTTACTGGGAATAAGACGATATTCTCGAAAAGATCTGGCTTGATAGTCCTTTTCTTCCGGTTGATATCTAATGCCTTGCCGGGCCATTTTTTGCTTAAAAAGAACATTGATTGTTTTGGGATGGAGATTGGCCGGACAGGAAAACAGCTCACAAGCGTTACATTCACAACATAATTGAGCAATTTGCTGTTTATTTACATCCAGATCATAGTTTAAAGCCCGCATGATTTTATGAGGTTGAATACTGTGTCCCAGTAGATAACGGGGGCATAAATCAGTACACATCCGACACTGCTCACAAGCTGCCCGGCTTATAACCCTTGCCTGGTCGGTGGTCACCGATTTTTTTCTGATAAGATAATGATCTTTTTTCAACAGCACATAACCTTTGCTTTTCTTAGTGACATATCCGTTAGTATCACTAAGGACGGCACCCATCATGGGTCCACCGTCAATCACTGCATATTCATCTAAATTCTCCACCCCGCCATGGGCTATTACTTCCTTAATCGCTATACCAACGGGAACCTTGACCGTAATTGGGTTGGGGATATCTCCTGTAACGGTAATATAGGTTTCCGTAACAGCCTTTCCGGTTAAAGCTTCCCGGACATTCAGGGCTGTTTCTGCATTGATAACCACACAGCCAACTTTGAGGGGTATGGAACCTTCCGGAACAACTCTGCCGGTCAGCTCATGGACCAAAACCTGTTCATCACCGGCAGGGTACATATCCGGAAGTTCCTTGACTTCCATGTAGTTTGCAAGCCCTAAAGCGGCAATTCTGTCCCGCAATATGTCAATAACCTTTTTGTGTTTGCCCTTGATGCCAATTATGGCTTTATTAGCTTTAATATGTTTGCTTACAGCGTCCAAACCTTGGAGGATTTCATCGGGGAACTGTGCCAGCAATTGCTGGTCAACTCTAAGCAGAGGCTCGCATTCCGCTCCGTTTAGCAACACATACTCGGCCTGGGAAGTCAGTTTGGCATGGGTTGGGAAACCCGCTCCTCCTGCTCCGATAACCCCCGCGTCTTTGATAATGTTTAGCAGATCCAACTTTTGCCACCCCCATATCTCTTAAAAGGTACAGTCTTCATCAATTATTCCTACTATCACGGCATCAACAGGGATATTATCATTGTCCATCATTTTCCGCGCTGAACTGCCGGTACACACTAAAACACGCTCGCCAATGCCGGCGCCGATGGTATCGGCAGCTATTATTAAACGGCCGCCTTCCGTCCCCCCCAGCACTTCTACTAACATTAATTTCAGTCCTCTAAGAGATTCCGCTTTTCTGGTAGCCCAAATATTATCAATAACTTTGGCTGCTATCATAAGGTTTCACCCTTTTTCAATGTATTAAGCTTTTCTTTAATCCGGTCGATAGCTGTTTCCACCGACGCTGTATCACCGAAAATAGCCAGCATAATAAAATTTTGGGGACAATGACCTTTTATGTCCGTCACTACCACCTCGGCCGCCTTTTCGGCTATATCGGCGGCAATAACCATGTCAATCAGCCGCCCTTGCACCAAACCAACCGCATCATATTCTTTAACCGGGATATTCGAAGGGGAGCTTCTTCGAGAGAGAATCTCCAATGTTCCCAGCGAAGGAGACTTTATTATTCGGTACTCCATCGGTAAACACACTCCTATTTAAAGGCTTTTTTGGGTACAGTTAAGGGCGATGCCTAAAGGAGTTACAAACATAGGATTTTGCGGTTTATAAGTCGGAATATTGGTTTGTTTGGCAATTATCTCCTCAATTCCGGTGAAACAACTGGTTCCACCTACCAGGTAAATTTCTTTAACCTGATAATCGGCAATTTGCCTTGTAATAATCGAGGAAATCTTCTCTATAACAGGTTTCACCACGGGAATCAACTCCCTATGATTTTTATAATCCCGCTTATACTCATCTGCCTCGTCAAAACTTAGTTTATAGGCGCCGGCAATAACAAGGGAAAAGTGAATGCCTCCGGTAGGTTCGTCAGCTATATAAACTACTTTCCCGTCTTTTAAGACGGCAATCCCGGTGGTGCCTCCCCCGATATCGACAATAGCCCCGTCTTTTAGTTTGAGTACTGCATTTGCTGCTGTCGGCTCATCCAAAATATTGGTAATTTCAAAACCGGCTCCCTGTATAACATGTTTTATTACTCCCGAATCAAGACTAAAGGTACCCGGCGGGAGGGCAGTTGCGGCATAAACCAATTCAGTACCCAATTTCTGTTCCAGTTCTTGTTTTAACTCCTTGACAATGTTAATGGCGCCGATATAATCCACCACCATGCCGTCTTTAACTACACTGGCATAACGATAGGCTCCGGCAACGGGCTTGAAATTCTCATCAAGAACAGCCAGTACAATGTAGGCTGTCCCTAAATCCACACCGGTGTAATAAACAGATGATTTATTTAATATAGGTTCTTTTATTACTTTCTCAAAATCACCAACAAGCCGGTCACAATATTGAAAAGCCGAATTTTTTGCAGTCATTTTGTTCCTCCTAGACATTTCTTCATTATTACATCAACCAGGCTAATTACCAGATTAACCCCGTCGATAAGATCCTGCCGTGAACATCTTTGTTTTTGTTCATCCCAATAGGCTTCCCTTATGGCTAATTCGGCTTCTTGCAGGGAGACCCGCAAATAGTTTAACCAAGCGATCTCTCGCCCGTTTTTTAGGCCCAGATGGGTTTGAGTAATCTCAATATCTTCCCATTGGTTCTCTATTTCTTCAGCTAAACCCAAAAATTGCAATTGTTCTAATACTATCTGCTGTTGTTCGGCTTTCTGTATTTTTTGAAAACATTTAGCCAAAAGCATAACTTTTTTCGCCAAAGCAGTATCACCGGAGTGCAATATCTCAGCAGCAACCAGCAGAAACAAAGAATTTATTTTTTCCAATAATATGGGCAGTCTCAGGGTATTTAAGCTATCTGGGCCTTGCACCGTTTTTTCTTTGGGTTTCCGGTTATTGGCGGGACTTTCGATAAGTTTAATTTTTCTATCCATGAGAAATTGGCGAGCCCCCGGTGTAATCCTTACATCCTGCTGCAAAACGAAAGTAGCAAAGGATTCTTTATTGTATAAATCACGCAGTTCCATTTCCGTTAAGAACTTCATCTCCTAGCCCACCTCCCCTGAGTTCATTTGCCGACAGGTAGTTTTTTAAAGCTTCCACTCCGGTATTGTCCTTAAAAGAAAGACTGAAATATGGTTCATTAACCCCTATTTTTTTCATCTGTCGATAGGCCCAATCAGCGTTTTGCCCAGCCAAATCAATCTTGGTAATAACTCCGCTCACAGGACAATTAAAGGCTTTGGCGAAACCCGGCGGATAAACCTCCATAAGTCTTGATGGATCGATTAATAAAAGCACATGGGATGCGTCCTGGGCAATGGCAATCAGGTACCTGTACATGGAAGGGTTTTCAATATATGAACCTGGTGTTTCTATGGTCTTTTTTCCATAAATAACGTCCTGGGTTTTTATTAACGGTCGATTGGTATTTTCTAAGGCATTAACCAGACTGGTTTTGCCGGACTGGGTCGGTCCGATTATCATAATTCTTTTTTTCATGTGCGGGTAATCTTTGCCGGGGTAAACCCTAACAAATTTTCCAAAATATCATTGATGGCCAGCATGGCTGTTTCGACACTGGCCACATCCCCGTAGATAACCAATGACCCTGTGAACCGGTCCAGAAAACCAATCTCCACGTCAGAGGCCTTGGTCGCTATATCCGCGGCAATAATTGCCGTTTCACAAGGAGTCAGAGTTGATATGCCAATGGCCCCTGCTTTCTCAATTCCCAGACGTTCATAAAGATCCAGGGCCGGAGAAGCTATGATATGAGCCAGTGTAACCTGCTTGCCAGGTACAGATTCCTGGATAATACGTTGTTTTTCAAATTCCTTGGCTCCGCTCATAAAATCCCTCCGTAAGATACCGTTAATGCCTGATAATTTCCGCCTGCAGGCCGTAACCTTTTATGAACTCACCGATTTTAACCAGTTCCTCATCTCGGTAGCTTAAATCTTCGGTGATAGCATACTCCATGTCCAATTGCTTGTATTTGTTGATACCCAGTTTATGATAGGGGAGAAGGTCAACTCCCAGGAAGTTTTTATAATTTCTTAAGGATTGCAAAAATTCCATTGTCCTCTGAATAGTTTTTTCACTGTCATTCAAACCTTTGATAAGGGGCATTCTGATCCTGACGTTAAAACCTCGACGCAAAAGCTCCGTAAGATTATCCAGAATGCGTTCATTACGGACTCCTGTGAGCTCATAATGTTTTTCCGAATCGATGTGTTTAATGTCATACAAAATTAAATCGGTAAACCGGGCCAGCATGAGCATGCAATCCAGTTTGGCATAACCACAGGTTTCAATAGCCGTGTGAATGCCCATACGCTGGCATTCTGACAAGATATTGGCGGCAAATTCCGGCTGGGTACTAACCTCTCCTCCGCCCAGAGTCACTCCTCCCCCTGAAATTTGATAGAAAAGCAAATCCTGTTCTATAACCTGCATAACCTCGGAAACGGTTTTATCCATACCGGCAATGGATAAGGCCTGGCTGGGGCAAGCCGTTTCGCATTTCCGGCAACCAATACAGTCAATGTTTCTGTTTATTTTGTGCACCGGTTTTACAGCGTCAGCCTGAAACAACCCCTCGCCCTGCTCCGAGAAATAATGGATATAAGCAGGACAAACAGGGATACAACTGCCGCAGTGGGTACATAAATTTGCCTGGAACATAACCTGATATTTTCTTTCCAGTCCCTCCGGGTTTGAACACCATTTACATCTTAGAGGACAACCTTTGAAAAAAATCAAGGTTCGAATCCCTGGTCCATCGTAGATGGAATATTTTTGAATATTGAATATTCTCCCTTTTCTTTCTATGCCGTTGGTTACAATAGTCATTGTGTTCATCCCCTAAAACCGCCAAAGCTAAGATCCATTCAGACCCCTTTGAGCTTGACAAAAGGTGCGATCATGGATTAAAAACGGTCCAGAACCGTTCTGCTGATTATTTCATCCTGTACTTCTTTGCAAAGCTCTACAAAGTAGGCGCTATATCCGGCCACTCGAATTATCAAATCCCTGTACTTTTCCGGTTCAAGCTGGGCTTTTTTCAAAACCTCATTGTCAACATAGCTGAACTGCATCTGCCCATTGCCAAGAATAGAGGCGGTTCTTAGCAAATTTATCAAACCGTTCTCTCCTTCCGGAGTCTCCAAAATACCCTTTAACAGTTTGAAGTTATGCACCATACCGATATTCATAGCTTCCACATTTAGCTTACTAACCGATTTAATGATGGCTGTCGGCCCTAATTTATCGGCACCTTGAGTAGGACTAATTCCGTCCGATAAAGGTGTCCAGGCCAAACGACCGTTAGGTGTGGCACCGGTAATCTCACCGATAGGAGTGTTATTGGAAATAGACAGTGTGCCGTGGGAAAAATGGGAATAAAGCATTTTAAACCTGTTATGGACCCGCTCGGTCCAAACAATCAAATCAGCAGCAATTTCATCAACAAAATCATCGTCATTACCATATTTGGGAGCATTCAGACAATCTTTGCGCAATTCCTCATAACCTTCGAAATTGGCGTCCAAAGCATCTCTGATTTGTTTAAGGGTATATTTCTTTTCATCAAAGACCAGCTTTTTAATAGCCGCCATGGAATCGGCATAGGTTCCCAAACCAGAGAAAATCAATCCCGGTCCGAAATTTATCAGTGCTCCACCACTGGTAACATCCTTGCCCTTTTCCATACAGCCTTCCACTAAAAGGGACATCAATGGTTTGGGAGCATGATCCCTGTGAACCCTCTGGCTAATAATGGTTCCTATAGCCGATAAACGAATAATATGTTCGATTTGTTTTTTGACGGCAGCATCAAACTCTTCATAGGTTTTGAAATTGTCCAGATCTCCGGTATCCAGCCCTTGTTTGGTCTTGTGCCATTTCATAATCCCCCGGTTTAATACAAATTCGATGGCAATGGGCCATTGAGTGTATCCGGTGGAGGTCCACTGATAGATGCGGCCCGATTTTTGCGGTTCAACACAGCCCATTAGACAATAATCCCGGGCGTCTTCAATACTAAATCCTTTGGCCAGCATCATTTTTATATGGGCGTCATCAAAATGGCAGGCCGGAAAGCCCAACCCTGCTTTTACAACATCAACAATTTTCTTTAAATATTTTTGGGGAGATTTATTATGAATGCGACAAGCCAGGGATGGCTGATACACCTTGGTAAAGCGAACGGCATCCATTATCAAATAAGTTAAATCATTGGTTGCGTCTCCGCCGGTTCTTTTCTGCCCACCAACGGTTAAATTGATAAAGGGTTGATAACCGGCAAAATACTTCGAGCCTGCTTCACTGGATAGCCACATTACTTCGGAGCATTTAATTAAAAAACAACTCAATAATTCAAAAGCTTCCAATTTGGTCATGCGTCCGGCTTCCAGATCGGCTTTGTAAAAAGGATAAAGGTACTGATCCATGCGGCCCAGAGAAATACCCGTTTGGTTTTCTTCCAGTACGAAGAGAGATTGCAAAGTCCAAACAGACTGCAAAGCTTCATAGAAGGTTCTGGGTGGATTAGCCGGTACATGGGCCAGTATATCGGAAATTTTATACAATTCCTGCTTTCTTGCTTCGTCCGTTTCTCGCTGAGCCAGCTCAGCGGCATAATCGGAAAGACGTTTGGCATAAGCCAGAATACCGTCACAGGTCTCAATTTCCGCTTTATAGAAGTAAATCTTATCGATATCCTCAGGATTTTCCATGGACAGTTTGCTTAGTCTATCTTCGGCTTCCTTTCTGATACCGAGTATTCCTTTTTTAATGAGGATTATGTCGTAGCCCGGGCAGGTGTCTCCTCCGCCGTTAACCTGGTGGTAGGACAAGTCACAGACAAAGGCTTCCCCGCAGAATGACCATATCCCGGCTTCCTCATATTGTTGCTGGCAAATTTCATCTACGCTGCGGCCTTCCCAGAAAGGAAAAATCTCCTCCCTTAAAATCCGCTTATCTTCTTCGCTGATTTCATAAGGGTCTTGAGGCCTGGTGGACATGGTGTCCAACTCATCCCTTACCCATCGCCAGGCAATATCCGGCGATACAGCACCGGCCCTTGGTTTACCGCAGGGATGCCCCACAATCAACTCATCCTTTTGAATTAACAGCGGTGCTGTCTCACAGGCTTTTCTAAAGCACTTGGCCCGGAGAAGGATTTTGGGCAGGCCAAAATATTTTTTAGTCACCTCTGTATAAGCCCTGGCCCGATGAACAGTAACACTAGGCTTTGCTTTCATATAGTTGGCCCGCAAGCGTTCAATACGCGGCGTCATTCCTGTAATTTCGCCGTCAACTGCAGGGGTTTTTTTCTCAATATCTTTTGTTTTTTTTCCGGCCAATTCCTGAGAAATCCCCTGAAAGACCTTCATAATTGCAGCCTTTTCTTCGGGGGATAAATGTTTAGTGGCAGCGGCAAATTTATTTGTAAACTCCTTGAGTTCCAAGCCGTTTCCCTCCTTTTTCTCGACGGACTTTACTTGTTGCTTTATCCTTTACAGTTCCAGTTGGTCAAGCAATTTATCTAAAAATTCTTTGATATCATAACTTTCTTCAGCCGAACTCCCTTTAGCCAAATAGCTGTTACAATTCAGTTTGCCAACTTCCTCTGACCGAATTTTGGGGGTTATCTCATCAAGCTGACGAACACCATAACCGACTTTACGGATATTAATCAAGTTTTTAGGCGAGACATTGTCAGAGATATATCCTCCACCGGCCGTACCGCAACCTAAAGTTAAGGCGGGAAAAAGGTTGGTTGTAACACCTATTCCGCCTAAAGAGGCAGGAGTATTTACCAGCACCCTTGATACAGGTTTTTTTAAGGCAAATTCTCTAATAACACTCTCATTTTTGGAGTGAATGACCAAAGTGTGACCCATGCCTTCATTAATAAGCAGTTCTATGCATTTTTCGCAGGCATTCTTCCAGTCTTTCTCAACATAGAAAGCCAGAACTGGACATAGTTTTTCTCGGGAATAGGGATTATCAGGGGATACATATTTTTGTTCGGAAATCAAAACTTTGGTATCGGCAGGAACACGGAAATTGGCTCTTTTAGCCAACTCTAAAGCCGATTTACCTACACTTTCGGGATTTATTCTTCCGTCGAGGCCTAAAAGCAACTTGCCAAGCTCTGCCGCTTCTTTTTCCGACATGAAATATCCACCGTTTTTCTCAAATTCCCGTTTTACTTCCTGAGCAATACATTCCTCGGCAACGATTGACTGCTCCGAGGCCGCTACAATCCCGTTATCAAAAGTTTTGCTGGCAATAATATTTTCCACGGCCTTTTTTATATCAGCGGAACGTTCAATAAAGACCGGCCCGTTACCGGGGCCGCCATAAATGACCGGTTTCCCCGATTTATAAGCCGCTTCAGCCAGTTTAGGCACTCCTGTCGCCAAAATTAATGCCGTATCTTTGTGATTCATTAAGGAAACGGTGCCTTCATAGGCTATTGTTCGCAAATACCCGATGGCTCCACAAGGCAATCCGGCTTCTTCAGCAGCTTTTATCAATATATCCAGAGTTCTGGTAATGGTTTTTTTTGCCTTGGGATGGGGGGAAAAGATGATTGCGTTTCCGGATTTTATGGCAATCAAGGCTTTATAGATTGTAGTGGAAACAGGATTAGTCGAAGGGGGTAAGGCTACAATCACTCCTACGGGGACTCCAATGTCCATTGTCTGATTTTCCTTGTCTTCATCAATAATACCGACAACTTTCATATCCCTGATTTTTTTGTATAGAAAATCACTGGCAAAAACATTTTTGATATATTTATCCTGCCATTTGCCAAAACCCGTTTCTTCATGGGCCATTATGGCAAGTTCCTTAGCTAATTTAGATACTTCTTCAGCCATATTCTGAACGATTATGTCCAGCTTTTCCTGAGGGAAAACGGCCAGTATCTTCTGGGCCTCGCGGGCGTTTTCCACAAGAATACGAGCCTCTTGTACAGAGAGTAAATCATTGTCAATTCTACTCAATTCAAGTTCCCCCTTTCCCATTTAAACCACAAGATAAAAAACTTAATTTTCACCAATCGATAACGTATTTGGCGACAATTTTTTCCACGTCGGGATGAGGCCTGGCGATGACATTATAGCTGTAAACCTTTCCCACCTTGCCGGCTTCTTTGACTCCGGCGTCTACTGCCCTCTGCACCGCAGCCAGGTCACCCCGGACAACAACAGAAATTAAACCGGAAGCTACATTCTCATAACCGACCAGTTCCACATCGGCAGCCTTGCACATGGCATCAGCAGCTTCCAGAACCGATACTAAGCTATATGTTTCAATAAACCCCAACGCATCACTCATGGCAAACGGGGATTCCCCTTTCCCGGACCATAGCTGT